>JBFEIF010000166.1:0-2360 GCA_041553795.1 Sulfurimonadaceae bacterium | reverse complement strand
TCTAAAAGCCCGAAGAGTCTTGTAGCCAAGCGTTCAGCATAGGAGCTATCCTGAAGGTCGGACATCAAGATGACGAACTCATCTCCGCTGAAACGTATAAGTTCTTCTTTGATCGCTGTCTTGAAACGGCTGCTAAGGGCTTGGAGGACCCTGTCTCCGACATCATGGCCCTTGGTGTCATTGATCTCTTTGATCGTATCGATATCGAGATACAAAAGAGCGGCACGGGTAGAGATCACACGGGATTTTTCAATTAAAAGTTCAAGGGACTCTTTCAGTCTGGTACGGTTAGGCAGTCTCGTAAGAGGGTCATGATAGGTCAAGAAGGCAAGTGTCTCATCATGTACTTTTTGTTCAGTGATGTCATGACTTATCCCGACAAAAGAACCTGATTTGGAATTATAGGTGACACGGCTTTTTATCCAGGCAGTCTGTCCGTCAGGCCGAATGATCTGAAAATCGATCTCTTTGGCCGCCCCTTCTTTCAGATTGATGAAGAAGGCTTCTACTTTGGGCTTGTCTTCTTCATGAATAAGTTCTTGCCAGAGGTTGGGGTTGTGATAAAACTCTTCTTCTTTTCGTCCAAAAAGTCGTTCAATGGAGCAGCTTACATAAAGGATGGCCATACTTTCATGATCAATTGACCAAAGCGTCTCGTCAATGGTCTTGAGAATCAGGTCTCGCTGTGCCTTAGTCCTACTGAGTTCTTCCGTACGTATCGAGACCTGTCTTTCCAGTCTTTCATTACTGTTTTCTATTAGAAGATTGGTTGTAGAGAGTCGTTGGCGCTGTTCATCAAACTCACTAAGATCACGCAGGGTGATACAGTAGAGAGTGCTGTTTTCACCTTCGATCTTACTTAGGTTTTGGACGGCAGGGATGGTCCGTCCGTCTTTGTGTCGAAGAAACACCTCTTTGTCCTGTGAAGAACCACCATGTTTTAGATCATGCATGTGGGCATCGAAACCATTGTTGTCTTTAAAAAAGTGTATGATATTTATTCCCACGGCCTCTTCTGTGTCAAATCCCATAAGCCTGGAGAAAGAAGGATTGACATATTCGATGTCATCAAGTGCGTCAATGACGATAATAGCCTCGTGCAGGCTTTCTAAAATATGTCTGAAGTTCATAGTGGGCTAATGATACTACAAATGACTTTTTGATATGCTGACATATGGAAAAAAAATGTTTATGCGGAAATACAAAAAACTATGTAGAGTGTTGCGGCAAGTTTATCAGTGGCCAGCAGGTACCAGAGACTGCTTTGGAATTGATGCGTTCACGTTACAGTGCCTATGTCTTGCAGGATGGTCAGTATCTGTATGATACATGCTCCAGCAAGCTCAAAAACAGAGATGATATCAAAGCGGTTAAAGAACAGAATATCAAATGGATAGGGCTAAAGATCGAGTCATTCAGTGATTATGAAGTGGTTTTTATGGCATACTACAAAGAAAATAATACGATCGGTGTGATGAAAGAACATTCATTCTTTGTTTTGGAGTCTGGGCACCTGCGGTATGACAGCGGTAAGATGCTAGAAGCCGGTATCACACGAAATGAGCTCTGTCCCTGCGGATCAGGCAAGAAGTTTAAGAGATGCTGTATTTAGACTATAAAAGGACTTGAGTGAAGATTAGCCGACAGTTTGACATCAAAAACGGTGTGCATACGATGCAGATACTTGAAGATGGCAAGCTGGCAGTGATAGATCTGCAAAATGATTTTCGCCTGTATGACCTGAACGAGTTCAAACTTTTGGACGGATTCAAAAGCAACTTTTCTACGAACATACTTTATATCAACAATATGGCTATATCAGCAGATGGCAATTATCTGTGTCTGTATAATAAAGACAAAAAGACCGTCTCCTTATTCGATAATGAGAAGCGCAGTTTTATACATCATATCACGGCCCATTCAGGTGGTGTGGAAACAGTTGAGTTTACAAAAGACAGTAAATATTTCATTACAGGAGGAATGGAGGGACGACTTTATATGTGGTCTGTTGCGACAGGCAAGAAAGTCGATACTCTTTCGCATCATTATGATGCGATCTTTGCCATAGGAAGCAATGAGAATGGGCATTGGATAGCAACGGCGGGATATGACAAGGTCATCAAGGTCTTTAACCGCTCTTTTCGCAAAAACCATTATAAGCTTATCTCTCATCAAGATCCGATAACAACGGTCACTTTCCTGTCATCGCAAAGGCTCCTCTCAACAGACAAAAAAGGCAACATCCTTATATGGGATGTCATCAAATCCTGTGTTATCGGACGACTTCCCAAGTTTGATGCCCATATAACGGCTGTGTGTATTGATGCAGATGAAAAGTTCTTGTTTGTTGCAAGTCTCGG
>JBFEIF010000165.1:0-2688 GCA_041553795.1 Sulfurimonadaceae bacterium | reverse complement strand
GATCTTTGCGACTTCTTCTTTTCCATCGATAATTGCATGAATCGGCAAGTCCGCCAGCATCTCTTTTTCTTCAAGACTGACAACTTTTACAATAAGATTGATCCGTTTTTTATACTGGCTGACAGCCTCTGAAATAAGACGCTTCTTTTCAGGGTTGTCAAGTGTGATAATAACAGCAGAGGCATCTTCTGCATGCAAGGCCTGTAATATACTCGCCTTTGATATATCACCATAATAGATCTCCTCGCCATCTGCCAGACCCTCTTTGACATGTTTTAATGAGTTATCTATAATAATATGTTCAATACCTCTTTGTTTAAGTTCTTTCGCAACAAACTTACCAATAGTTGAATACCCGCACACAATGACATGCTCTGTATGGCTCTGAAGCTGTTGTATGTCATATTCATGCAGGTTTTCAGGAAAGATCCTCGCGACAATCGCTTCGATGCGTGTCATCAAAAAAGGTGTGATTATCATGGAAAGAACCACCACAAGGACAAGAATACTCATCAAGCCGTTGTCAAGAAGATGGGCACTGCTTGCAAGCGCGAAGATGGCAAAAGAGAACTCCCCTACTTGAGATAAAGAGAGAGCCGTTTTCATCGCATTTCTTGATTTAGACGAAAATTTCATCACGAAATAGATAATGATCGTCTTAAGCAGGAGTATCACCGACAAGACACCGAAGATCAGAACTATATGCTGAAAAAAATACATGACATCGATTTTCAGACCAACCGTTAAAAAGAAGGTCCCAAGAAGAAGGTCTTTAAAAGGCGCAATATCGGATTCAACTTTATGATGGTATTTGGTTTCAGCAATAATCATCCCTGCAAGAAAGGCACCCAAGGAATAGGTGAATCCGGCGCTGTGAGCCAGTAACGAGGCACCCATGACAATAACCAAAACCGACCCCATAAAGAGTTCGTCCAGTTGGCTGTCAGCGGAGAAGTTAAGCAGCCACGTCATCACCTTTCGTCCAATCACAAATAGAAGACTTATCAAGACAATCGCAGAGACGGTGGTCTGGATGACAATATCTACTACATCTCCTGTACTATCTGACATAAAACCGATCAAAAGCAAGATAGGGATCACCGCGATGTCTTGAAAGATCAAAATCCCCATAGACCTTTGCCCATATGTCGTGTGTATCTCCTTAGAGCTTTTTAGATAAGAGAGCACGACTGCCGTTGAAGAGAGTGCCAGAGCCAGCCCAATAATGATCGAGCTTTGATAATTTAGATGAAATATCCAATGCGAGATCACAAAAAACAGTAATGCCGAGAGACCTACCTGCAGGGTTCCATTCACAAAAACGATCTGCTTCATAGTATTTAAGCGCGCCAAAGGGATTTCCAGCCCTATAGTAAACATCAAAAAGACGATCCCAAATTCACCGATCAGTTCCAAGCTTTCCGAACTTGCATGACGTACATCAAAGGCATACCCCAAGATCGTCCCTGTCAAGATATAACCAATGATTTGCGAGATCCCCAAACGTTTCAAGAATATATTTATAACCGTTGAAACACCTAAGGCGGCGACGACATAAACCAGGGCTGTTTCCATATAGAATCCACCTTTGTGAAAATTATCTTCATTATACCCGCCTTAAGCCACTTTGTCTAGCTATACTCTTGGCTAAAACAAAGCTTTTTTAGTTATAATTCGCATAACTAAACACTAAGATAGGGGCAACTTGATGACAAAGTATATTTTCGTAACAGGTGGAGTTTTAAGTAGTCTGGGCAAAGGTATCACTGCTGCGAGTGTCGGCACTTTACTTAAACATTCAGGCCTTAAAGTCGGTATGCTGAAAATCGATCCTTACATCAATGTTGACCCAGGTACGATGTCTCCGCTTGAACACGGGGAGGTCTTTGTGACCAAAGACGGTGCAGAGACCGATCTGGACATCGGAAACTATGAACGTTTTCTTGACACCTCTTACCTTAAGACATCCAACTTTACAACGGGGCAGGTCTACTCTTCTGTTATTGAGAGAGAACGTGCAGGCGGCTATCTTGGACAGACTATCCAGGTCGTTCCGCATATCGTCGGCGAGATCGTCGACCGTATCAAGAAAGCAGGCGAAGGACATGACATCCTGATCGTTGAGCTTGGCGGCACTGTCGGTGATATCGAGGGTCTTCCTTTTATGGAAGCCATCCGTATGATGAAGCATGATGAGGAAGTTGCCGGCGTATTTTACATCCATGTGACACTTATCCCTTTCATCAAGGCAGCAGGCGAACATAAATCCAAGCCTACGCAGCATTCGGTACAGGAACTTCGCCGTATCGGTATCACGCCTCAGATGATCATCGCACGAACAGAAGGGCTTCTTCCAAAGACATTCAAGAAAAAACTGGCTGTCTCTTGTGATGTTGCCCAAGACTGTGTTATCCAGGCGCTTGATGCCGCAACGATCTACGCCGTACCAATAGCCTTTATGCAGCAAAACATTCTGGGCCCGATTGCCAAAGCTCTTGAACTTGGCGAACTGCACCCTGAAATGGAGCAGTGGGACGACCTGGTCAAAAAGATCGTCCAGCCAAGCGACCGTGTGACCATCGGTTTTGTCGGAAAATACCTTGAATTAAAAGAGTCATACAAGTCTCTTATCGAGTCTTTGATCCATTGCGGTGCGCATCTTGACACACGCGTGGAAATCTGCTGGGT
>JBFEIF010000164.1:0-2697 GCA_041553795.1 Sulfurimonadaceae bacterium | reverse complement strand
TAGATTATAGACAAGTTAATATATAATTACTTTTAAATATAGCGTCTAAATGAGAAAACCATGAAAGTTGACCTTCATAACCATACCGCCTTATGCAATCATGCTGAAGGAGAACTGTCCTTATATATCGAAGCAGCCATTTCCAAGGGAGTCGACAAATACGGTGTATCCGATCATGCACCAATGGATTTTGACCCAAAATACAGGATGTCTTTCGAAGAGATGGATGCCTACAGAAAGATGGTCCGGGATGTGCAGGAGAGGTATAAGGACCAAATTGACATACTTTTCGCCTATGAGGTAGATTATCTTCCGGGCTTCATGGACAAACGTATTCTGGAAGCCGATGTTGATTATCTTATCGGTTCTGCGCATTTTATCGACAAATGGGGATTTGACAATCCTGAGTTTATCGGAAAATATGAAGGTGCCGATATCGACACGATCTGGCAGGAGTATTTTGATCTAATCAGAGATATGGCCGAAACAGGCTATTTTGACATTGTCGGACATCTAGACCTTATCAAGGTCTTTAAGTTCATGCCGAAAAAAGATGTGACACTCATTGCCGAGGAAGCGCTTTTGGCGATCAAAAAAGCGGATATGGTCTTGGAGCTGAATGTCGCCGGATATCGAAAACCCTGTGCAGAGCCCTACCCTTCAGTAGCACTCTTAAAGCGGGCCTTCGAACTGGACATCCCGATCACTTTCGCTTCAGATGCCCACAAGCCTGAACAGGTCGGTCTCTATAGAGAAGAGATCGAAGCCTTCGCAAGATCTGTCGGCTATACCCAGTGTGCCTATTTCAAAGACCGAAAACGCTTTATGACAGACTTCTAAGATATGAAAACGATCTTTTCCTTTACTTTCATATTCTTTATATCACTGTTCTTTAATGCCTGTGCCGACAGACAGCCTCTGTTCATCCATTCAATCAAAGCGGACTGCTCCTATTATTCTCTCCTCTCAGCCCAATGTCTTGATCAAAGAGAGATGATAAAGAGACTAAGACCCTATCAAGTCATCTTCATAGGCGACCACCACACTGAAGATGATCTGCATAAAAAAATCGCAGAACTTATTACTGCCCTTTCACAAGACGGGTTCACTATATATCTGGCCAATGAGTGGTTCTATCCATCCGATTATCAGACACTTGAAGACTTTAGCAACAAAACGACAGATGAGACTATGTTCCTCAAAGGGATCCAATGGGAAAAACGTCTTAAGAACTACAGATATGAGTCATTCAAACCGCTTTATGAATCCATAAGAGAGAACCATGGTAAACTCCGTGGTATCAACCTTACCACAGCTGAACGTAAAATTATCTCAGATCAGAACCTCTCTTCTATGGATGAAGCTGCCCGTCGTTTCAACACGGATCTGGATCTTAGTGTCGAGCCGCACCAAGAGTTTATCATGCCTTATTTTAGTCACTGCCATGCACCCAAAAAACATGAGTCACTGCAAGAGTGCAGACAACGTATGTACCGAGTCCAGGTGGCCTGGGACACAAAGATGGCCCTGGAGAGCTCCAGACTTGCAAAGGAGCTCAAAAAGAACGAAAAACTTCTTGTCTTTGCAGGATCTATGCATATTGAAAACAAGCTTGGTGTCCCCCTGCGTTTCGCAAGGTTTTCTACACTTCCGACACTGAGTATCCTTCCTGAAAGTCAACATACCAAAGCGGTCAATAACGGTTATGCAGACTTTCTTCTTTTTTATGAAGAAAAAGAAAGCTCAAATCAATAACTCCTCTTTACTAGATGAAACATAAAAGACGAAATGATTACTTTTTAATCACACCCTGTCTTTTATTTTTCTCTTCTTTCGTTATAATTCACCCACTTTAAAAATTTCAGGAGAAATAAACATGGGAAAATTTGTCAACAGTACAGATGACTTCTTTAAATATTGTGAAGAGAACGATGTTCAATTTGTGGACTTAAGATTTACAGACATCAAAGGTACATGGCATCATGTTACTTATCGTATGAGCGCTGTAAATACTGGTAACTTAGAGGCTGGTTTTCCATTCGACGGTTCTTCAGTAGACGCATGGCAGCCGATCAACAAGTCTGATATGCTACTTAAAGCAGATGTAGAAACTGCCTTCTTGGATCCATTTACTGCTGACTCAACCATTATTGTTTTCTGTGATGTTTACGATATCTATAAAAATCAGGCATATGAGAGATGCCCACGTTCAATCGCAAAAGCGGCACTTAAGCACGCTGACTCTTTAGGTATTGCTGATGCTGCATACTTTGGACCTGAAAATGAGTTCTTCGTATTTGATGACATCAAATTTGTTGACAACATCAATGAAGCGGGCTACAAGATCGATACCGAAGAGGGTGCATGGAACTCAGGCACGACTTACCCGGATATGTACAACACAGGTCACCGCCCAGGGACTAAGGGTGGTTACTTCCCGGTAGCACCAACAGATTCAGGGGTTGATCTTAGAGCTGAGATGATGCTTGTTCTTGAGCAAATCGGTCTTGAAGTTGTTCTTGGTCACCACGAAGTTGCTCAGGGTCAACATGAGATTGGTATCGTTTTCTCTGACATCATCGGTGCTGCAGACAACGTTCAAAAGTACAAGTATGTTGTAAAGATGGTTGCTCACCTTAACGGTAAGACAGCGACATTCATGCCAAAACCGCTTTACGGTGACAACGGTAACGGTAT
>JBFEIF010000163.1:0-2764 GCA_041553795.1 Sulfurimonadaceae bacterium | reverse complement strand
GTTTGTCAATATCATCGCCGGCCGGGTGAAAGCATTGCTTGGCGAACAGGGGATCAGCGTCGATATCACGCTTCCGCGTACCTACGAAAACGTGGACCACCTGCTCTCTACCGTCCATGGGCGAAAAGGTGTTCAGGTCAATCTTGGGTTCGAGAAAGAAAGTTTTACCTTCTTTCTGACACGATAAGGCTCCGCAGTACACATGAACGCATTCACAAAAGATTCCTTAAAGAAGCTGCTCTTTGTGTATCTTGCGGCCCTGGGGCTTGTCGCTGTCTATTTTCTCGTGAGTGCCCTTTTTAAAGAAGAAAAGAGTATCGAGCTTAAAAGCTTTAAACAGGCTTCTGATGGACCTAGTCAAGAGGTGATGATACAAAAAGAGGAAGAGAGAGAAGACGAAAGACCCTTTCTAATGCTTCCTAAGAGGTAGCATCAAGCGTGCTGACAGGTTTATGCAGATAATAGCCTTGAAGGTAGTCCACACCCATTGATATCATGATCTCTTCTACCGCTTTGGTATGGACATGTTCGGCTACTGTCTTCATTCCAAGGGCATGGGCAATATTGATGATAGACTGTGCAATCAGGCGGGAGTTATTGTTTATCTCGACATCTTTGATCAAAGATGCATCGATCTTTAAGATATCAACACCCAGTTTCATCAAGTAGGCATAATTACTGTATCCGCTTCCGAAGTCATCTATCGCGATCTGAGCACCCATCTTTTTGACCTGCGTCGTAAAGGTCAGCATCCTTTCGTTAAACTCGATCTCCTCTGTCTCCAAAAACTCAAAGATAATGCGCTCGGCACAGGAACAGTTTCGCAAGACATCAAGGATAAAGGCATAGGTACTGTCATCCATGATATCATCGATAGAAAGGTTGATACTGACACTCTCCTGCCTGTGTAGAAATGTATACACGGCTTCCTGAACCACTTTTTGGGTCAGCTTCGGATAAAAGCGTGTGCGTTTGGCGATGTCGACAAAGTTATGAGGAAAGACGTTCTTTCCGTTCTCATCCTCAAGGCGCATCAGCGTCTCATATTTTTCTATCTTTCCTGTCTTGGCATTGATGATCCCCTGATAACAGCAGCGGACCTTATCATCTTTGATGGACTGCTCAATAAGCTGTATCATCTTATAATTCTTTTCCAGGTCTTCATCAATGGAAGCGATATCGTTATAGAACTGATAAGGCCGCATGCGGCGATTGGCTTCTTTGAGTGCCATGTCGGCCATTGAGATCAAAGGTCTTTGGCTGTGGTGAAGTTCAGATATGGCAGCACCGAGACTCAGACGTATACTGATCTCATGCTCTGCACATTCAAGATGGATATGGCTCAGGTAATGTGAGAGCATGGCCACATCTTCTCGGAAATTTTCAATACTGATCTCTTTTCCGGCTAAAATAGCGAACTCGTCTGCGGTGAGCTTGTAAAGTTGAAGATGGCGTGTGTTCAGGGCGTTCTTTATCTCTTTTGACATCTTCTGAAGGGTCAGATCGCCAATGCTCTCTCCATATATCGTATTGATCTCTTTGAAACCGTCTATGTTTATCACCACAAGTTTGGGTGATTCGGTAATAGCGATGTCTTCAAGCAGCTTCAGACGGTTCGGTATCGAAGTCAGTTCATCTATGTACAGCTGGGACTGAAGCCTCTCTTTTTGCCGGTACAAAGGTGTCAGATCAAACATGATGGAGATGAACTCCTTGATCTCTCCTGATCGGTCCAAAACAGGGACAATAGTACTTTCGACAAAGAAACTTTTGCCTGTTTTTGCGATATTCTCAAAAACCGTCTTATAGACTTTTCTATTTTTGATATAGTTCCACAATTCGACGATCTGCTCGTGCGAGGTACTTTTAGACTGGACGATCCGGTGGGTCGAACCTATCAGCTCCTCTTTTTTATAGGCACTTATCTGTTCGTAAGCTTCGTTCACGTAGGTTATAATCCCATGAATATCCGTTTTGACAATGATCGCACTCGCATCTATTGCTTTTTTATATTCGTTTAGCAGTGAGTAGTGATAGTCGAGACTCTCGATCATACTGTTGAACTCGTACGAAAGCAGTCCCAACTCATCGCTGCTTTCGATCTTCACACGTGAATCTAGTCTTCCTTGAGAGATATCCCTGGCCGTATCAAAAAACTGTCTGAGCGAAAAACGCAGCCCAATATAGGTCCCCAGCATAAGGTACAGTCCGAGCAACAGTGAAAAAAGTATGCCGGCCAGCAGAAACTGATACTGCGTCCGTGTTTCTTTATATTGTGCTTGCAGATAATTATCAACCAAGGAGTGAAGCGCATTGAACAAAGACAGCTGAAGACTCAGTACAGATTCTTGCATCTCAAAAGCCCGGCGTACATCCTCTTGCGTAAGGTAATGGATATATTTCTCAACCGTATTCGCATATTTGATATCAAGCTCTTTAAAACGCTCTTTATAGATATCCAGTTCTTCAAGGATAAGGTTGGTCTTTTCAATAGAGCCCTTAAAACTGCCTATTTTTATCAGTCGTGTCTTAGCTTCACTGACACTTCCAAGTTCAGTAAGCAAGATCGTATTGAGCGGTAATTCGGTACTAAGCAGATAGCCGATGTTCTCAAGATCAGCACTTGCAGGAGCAAAGCGGCCGATATTAAGATGACGCATCTGCTGATACAGATAGGACTTATACTCCTTCGCAATCTTTAAAAACCTCTCCTGGTCTCTTCCTGCCAGAGCAAGATCAAGTTTTTCATAAAAACTATGACAGC
>JBFEIF010000162.1:0-2870 GCA_041553795.1 Sulfurimonadaceae bacterium | reverse complement strand
CACCTTTTCTTAGCTTGTTTTTAAGAAAAAATGGTGTCCCGTGATGGACTCGAACCATCGGCATCCTCATTAAAAGTGAGATGCTCTACCAACTGAGCTAACGAGACATTTACAAGCACCTAAGTGTTTGTGGACGGGAATTATAGGAGAATATTTTGTTAATGTCAAGAAGATTGATAATAAATATAAAATTTTTATCATTTACGACACTTTTCCCTAGCCAAAATTAGAATGGCTTAGGGATTTTGCAGTGATTTAATCACAGAATATTTGTAAATTGGATAAAATCAAGTCAATGATTTTATTTGAATACAATTTTGTACTTTTACTGGTACTGCCTATACTCTATTGTCTTTATAAATGCCGCGAAGAAGTAGCGAAGCGTATCTTCGTGCATCTGCAGCTTTTTAGTCTTAAGCGGCCGCGTTTCTGGGTACAGGACCTTTTAAAACTTCTTATCGCACTCTTATTGCTAATAAGCCTGGCATCTCCTATTCTCATTGACAGGACTAATCCTTTGAACCGTCAGGGGATCGATATCGTTCTTTCTATCGATGCAAGCGGATCGATGCGTGCATCGGGACTGAGTGAGACGCGGGAGACGCGGTTTGAGACCGTACAGCGGGTAGTAAGAGATTTTATCTCAAAGCGTCTGAATGACAACGTCGGAGTAGTACTATTTGGCGATTTCGCATTTATCGCTTCACCTGTCACCTATGAGAAAGACGTGGTCTCGGAGATGGTCTCTTATCTGCAGACGGGGATGGCCGGTGACAATACAGCCATAGGCGAGGGGATAGAACAGGCTATACGGGCACTCTCTTTTTCCAAGTCAAAGTCCAAAGTGATCATCCTGCTCTCCGACGGAGAGCATAATAGCGGACGTATCTCACCAAAGGATGCGGTAAAGATCGCACAGGAACAAGAGATCAAGATCTATACCATTGCCGTGGGAGATGATTTCAATCCGGCTTTGCTTCAGGAGATCGCTTCACAAACAGGAGGCCACTCTTATGCGGCTGTAAACGAAGAGGAGCTCAAAGAGGTGTATGAGCAGATCAACAAGATGGAAAGTTCTCAGATCAAGTCGCAGCAGTTCTTGAAAAAAGAGTATTACTATCAATATGTCCTGCTTTCGGCCTTTTTTCTGTTGTGTCTGTATATTCTGCGCCGATTCAAGGGAACAGCATGACTCTTTTGGCTCCTGGCTTTTTATGGCTCCTGCTGGTATTGCTGTTGATGATGCTGTACCGACAGCAAAAAAGAGAGTATTTCATCTCAAAAGAGTCCAAGCACAAACTTGTATTGTTATACCTCTCTTTGATGATGATGATCCTTGCTTTGGCCCGTCCCGTCTTGGAAGAAGCCCCTATCAAGCAGGAATATGAAGGCAGCGAAGTGGTTGTTGCGATTGACCTTTCGTACTCTATGCAGGCGCAGGATATAGAGCCCAACCGATTTGAAGCATCCAAGTTCTTTGTCAAAGAGCTGATCAAAAAGCGCATACATGAACGTTTTGCTTTGCTCGGTTTTACGACCAATGCCATTATTCTTTCTCCTCTAAGTTCCGATGCCGAACTTCTTTCGCATCAGTTGGACCTTATCCGGCCGGAGCTGGTCATCACGAAGGGGACGAATATGGCTTCGGTACTTGAACTGAGTACACGGCTTTCTCAGGTCAAGGAAAAGAACCTCATAATCGTGGGTGACGGCGGAGATGACAAGGATTTTTCCGAAGAGATCTCTTATGCCAAAGAAAAGGGTCTGAGTATTTCGATGGTGATGATGGCAACCGCTTCAGGAGCGAGGCTTCAGGACAGAAACGGCGCGTGGATCAAAGACAGTGCCGATCATCTTGTCATCTCTTCTGCCAATACAAGATCACAGTTATTGCCTTCAAATACGGATGGCATCTATATCCAGGCAGGAGGGAATGCGGTAGAAGAGATATCTTCCTGGCTTGATACTCGAGAGAAAAAACTCTCGAGTACGGATCTGCTGATGTACAAAGAACTTTTTTATTATCCGCTCTTTGTGGCGCTTTTTCTGTTTATGTCCGGGGTGACAAGAGTGCATAAATATCTTTTTAAGGGCCTCGTGGTCGTTTTGGCTTTTGCCGGACTCAACCTTCAGGCGGACATGAGAGAGTTCTCGACGCAGAGTGCCGGAGATGAGGCTTATGCAGAGGAAAGATATCTTAAAGAGCTTGAGTTTTACAAGAGTAAGGCTTTTCGTTCACCTGAAGACCATTATAACCTCGGAAATGCCTATTATAAAGCAGGGAAATATGAAGAAGCTATCGACACCTATAAAGAGATACGTTCGACGAAGCCCTTTTTAAAAGCCCATATCTACCACAACCTTGGCAACGCTTATGTCCGTCTGGAGATGTTTGAAGAGGCAAGGCAGGCGTACACGAAGAGTCTTATCATCGGGTATGACAAGGAGACGGATAAGAACCTTTTGCACATAGTGGGTTTTGTCAAACATGAGGGGCAGCAGACAGGCCAGCAAAAAGGTGAGAAGAGAAACGAGAGCAAGATGGCTGAGAATTCTTCCAAAAAAGAGGGCGAGAAGAAAGAAGGTGCCGGTTCTTCCAATATGAAAGTCTCTGCCCAGGCAGGTGCCGGATCAAAAACGAAAGGTAAAAAAGTCGAAAACGAGGGGCAGGTGCAGTTTAACGCTTCACAGTCAGGACTCTCTTATCGCCAATATGAACTTATCAATGAAAGGAGGGTCAATGAAGAAAATCCTTGGTAGTCTTTTATTCATCAGCCTCACTCTTTACGCAAAGAGCGCTTATGAATGGAAGATACAGCTTGAACAGCAAGAACTCTATCTTCATCAGGCCACAGTGCTGAGTATGCAGT
>JBFEIF010000161.1:0-2999 GCA_041553795.1 Sulfurimonadaceae bacterium | reverse complement strand
TTGAGTTAGGTGGTCGTTATGATGACACTTCTATTGATACGGCGGGAACACTTCAAGATAGAGAATATGATTCTCTTAATGGTTACTTGACGGCAACGTATCATACGGAAAGTAATGCAGAGTATTTCATTGGAGCAGGAAAATCAACTCGTGTGCCTGATGCCCGTGAGTTATATTTTAAAAACAGTATGGGGATGGTTTATGGAACTCCTACATTAGAGCAGACAACAAACTATGAAGTAGATTTAGGGGTTAAGAAACAGTATGCAAATGGGTATGCAAAAGCAAAAATATTTCATTCTTGGTTAAAAGACTTTATTGTTTACAACGGTTCTGCTCTTGTCATGGGAAATCAGTTTGAAAATGTCGATGCAACGGTCTATGGTATTGAACTCAGTACTTTTCATACGTTAAATGATACTTGGTATGTTGAAGGTGGATTGGCCTACCAGCGTGGCCAAAAAGATCAACCTTTAAGTCGAGGTAATCAAACAGATACAGACCTGCCTGAAATTCCACCGTTGAAAGCAAATGTCGCCGTGGCCTATGAGACAGAGATGACGAATACTAGACTGGAGGTTATCGCTGCAGACCGTTGGAAACATTTTGATGAGGACAATGGTGAACAGGTAATATCCGGTTATGCTATTGCTAACATCAAATGGAATCGTGATCTTGAAAATGGGTTTGATATTACTCTGGGCATGGATAATGTATTCGATCACACTTATGCAGTGAGTAATACTTACAAAGATTTGACCTTACTAGAAAGTACCGGCAATGAAGTTATCCTGATGAATGAACCGGGACGTTATATCTACGCTAATCTTCGTTACCGTTTCTAAACCTGTCAACCCTTTGGGTTGCAGTTGCTTCGTTTTTTTTCACAAGACATTTTAATATCAATTTAGCCATAATCGTATAAAACTTGATAGGACTATATCATGAAGAAGGTAATAGTCGTTGGCGGCGGTTACGGCGGACTGCGTGCTGTTGAATATCTTTCGGGTATGGAAGGTCTGCATATCACTTTGATCGACAAACATCCTTATCATTATCTGCAGACCGAAGCATACGGTTATATCGCCGGACGTTGTGACCTGCACGGCGTAGCAATAGATCTTAAAAACTGGTGTTTGGGATTCAAGAAGTGGGTAGAGTTTGTACATGATGAAGTGAGATTGATTGATCTCAAGAATAAGACGGTGCATCTTGCAGAGAGTAAACTTCATTACGACTATGCTATTATCGCTATCGGTGCGGAGACAAACTTCTTCTCTTTCATCGAGGGGCTTAGGGAAAACAGCTTTGGCGTCAAGAAGCTTCAGACCGCTTTCAATTTTAGAACAGCCTTTGAAAGACTCCTCTACAACAAGGTCGAAAATCCAGTGGATGAAGGAAATGGTGTGCTCAATATTGCTATAGGCGGAGCGGGACTGAGCGGTGTGGAGATCGCTGCCGAAATGGCAGATGTCATCAAAAAGCATACGCAAAGTATTGGAACATCGACGCAAGAGATAAAGATACATCTTATTGATGCAAGTGAGACGATCCTGCCTGGTATGAGTGATTACATTGTCAGCAGGACTTGCGAGCGGCTTGAAGCTCTTGGCATTGAGATCATGACGGATGCATTTATTGAGAAAGTAGATGCCTCAAGTATCCATTTCAAAGACGGCAGGATACTTGATTTTTCCTTTATGATATTTACCGGTGGGATCAAAGTACCGGCTTTTGGACTCTCTCAGGAAGTCAAAAAGAATATTATCAATCAGTTTATTGTTGATCAGTACATGCGTATACCTGAGACATCTGGTGTCTATGCAATCGGCGACTGCGTCGAGATACGTGATGCTAAGGGCAAGATACTCGCGCCTACAGCACAAACAGCTGAACGAAGTGCCGAATATGTGGCAGGATGTATCAAAGATGAGTTTGAGCATAAAGAGCTAAGGCCTTTCAACGCTTCAATTGACGGAGTCTTTGTCGCCTTGGGCGGAAAGTATGCCGTAGGTGAGATGTTTAAGTTCATCAAAGTCAAAGGCTATACTGCGTACCTGCTGAAGAAACTGATAACCTATAGCTATTATATCGGGCTGAAACTGCGTGTGAACACAGGCTTTAAAAAGCGTACTAAGACTTTTGATACATAAAGTGATTGACTAAATTATGAGGCGGGGGAATTCATCAGCAGGCGATTAGCCTGCTCTGTTTGTATATAGAGGAGCTTAGAACACCATGTCTAGATGCGGAGACGTCTCCGGGATATAGATGCCCGCATCCTCATAGACTGCCATGTGGTGAGCAAATGCGCTTGAACTAAATGCTACCAAGAGTGTAATTATTGCTATTGTCTTTTTCATTATAATTTCCTATTTTTGTTTAAATTGTTTAATTGTTTTTATCTTCTCGGATGAAATCAGAATTCCATCAACAGATGCGGAGACCATTCAGGAATGTATATACCTGCATCTTCATAAGCTGCCATGTGATGAGCAAAAGCACTTGTGCTTAATGCGACTAATAAGGTGATGACTGCGATACTTTTTTTCATATGTACTCCTTGTATTTCAGTGATGGCAGTATGACGTGTTTGGGTTAGCAGAGTGTTAGCGTATCTTAAAATTCAAGGTCTTAAAAAAGGGGGATAAACACACGGCTATATGGATGGATAGTTAAAGATACAGGGTAGATGATAGTTCAAGTCGTGAGTATGGAAATCGTGGGGATAAGCAAGGGGGAAGTGAGGTGATCAGTACCTATATTTGATTAGGGGAGAGAAGACTATTGCTTCTCTCCTTTTTGACCTTTGCCAAAGTCTGAACCGTCCTGGTTCTTGTTTTGGTGTTGATAGGTGCTCTTTTGCTCTTGACCCTGATTCTTGTGTTGATATTTATATTCGTATTTATTCTGGTTCTTGTTCTGGGAGCCGCTTTTTTGCATTGAGCCTCCACCGCTTTTTGGTCCGCCTGCACTCCCGCCTTTTGCAAATGCAGCTG
>JBFEIF010000160.1:0-3043 GCA_041553795.1 Sulfurimonadaceae bacterium | reverse complement strand
CAGTTTCATCACAGCAGTCTTCTTGTACATGGGATATTTCCACCATCAGTTTGTCCTCAAGACCCTGGTCGCCGAAGAACGCAAAGTAGCTTCGAACATCTACAAACAGACCTTCAAACACATTACCGAAAAATACGAACTGATAGCCAACAACCTTCTTTTAAACCAGCAGATCACCGATGCTATCGAGGATCAGGACCGATCAAGACTGTTGGAGCTGACTGAACCTGTCTACAAAGAGCTGCTCAGAGACAATCCATATCTGACGATCATGCACTTCCACACCAAGGATACGAGAAGTTTTTTACGTTTGCACAAGCCTGAAAAGTTCGGTGACGACCTCAGCAGCATACGTCACATGATCAACAACGTCAACAGGCTCAAGACCAAACAGATCGGGATCGAAGTCGGAAGATACGGGATATCCTACCGTATCGCCCTTCCTGTATTCAACAAAGACGGGAAACATCTGGGAGCCTTTGAGTTTGGAGTCGATATAGACTATATCTTTGACTTTTTTAATAGCAACTATGATTTTAAAAGTATCCTCCTTTTAAAAAAAGAGATCTTTGACATCATCTTTGAGAACAACAAGAACCTTGCCTATAAATCGTTCTCAAACAAATACTACCTTATCAATCCCAACTCCAATCCTCTGTATGATCATCTTCCTGTTTCGATCATATCCGAAGATCACTCTCTGGTCACCTATGAGCACACAGACAATCTTGTCTTCACCGTCACTGAACTTGAGAGTATCTCAAATGAGAACATCGGAAAAGTCGTCTTTGTCAAAAACCTGAATTTTTATACTGACCAGATCAGCATTGTAAAAAGTATCACTATCGGATCGGCTCTCTCTCTTCTTCTTTTTTCTTTTTACTATTTGAGAAAGACATTTAAGCACTACATCCTGCTTATCGAACACTATCAGCACGTCCTGGAGATCAAAAACCGTACCCTGAGCAAACTGGCCAACATCGACCATCTTACCAAGATCAGCAACCGAAAAGCGATCAATGCACTGTTGAAAAAAGAGATCAAAAAAGCCAGCCGTTATTCCAGACCTCTCTCGCTCATCATGTTTGATATCGATAATTTCAAAAAGATCAATGACACCTATGGACATAATGTCGGTGATAAAGTCTTACGAAACATATCCAAGATCGTCTCTTCATCAATTCGGGAGACGGATTATTTCGGAAGGTGGGGTGGAGAAGAGTTCATCATCATCGTTCCCGAAACATCCGCAGAGGATGCCGTGGTCCTTGCCGAGAAGCTAAGAGAACGCATCGCTTCGGCAGATTTTGCAGAAGCACAGCATGTGACCTGCAGCCTTGGTGTATCGACCTTCAATGATGGGCAAAAAGCAGAAGAGCTTGTCCATAATACTGATATCGCTCTGTACGAAGCTAAAAGTACGGGCAAGAACAAGGTCTTAGTCTACTGTATCGCCTAAACCCATGACGACCGGAACCAAAAGTCGTCAACCGCGGCATGAACGTGTTCTATCTTCGCTTGAGATGCCTGTATATGACATAGACCAAAGCGACTGCAAACCCTAGAAGTGCCATCAGACCCTGAAGTACCCAAAAATCCATTTGTATATCCTGCTTTTTTTTGGTGTATTTTACCATAAGCCTCTTTTCCTGGCTTTTGGTATAATCCTGCCATGAAAAAATATATACTTTTTGATAATGACGGCGTACTCGTTGAAACAGAAAAATGGTACTTCAGAGCCAATGTCGAGATACTTTTGGATATGGGTATAACCCTTTCACAAGAGCGATACAGAGATATCATGATAAAAGGTCAGAGTGCTTTTTTACTCGCAGAAGAAAAGGGGTTCAGCAGTGATACTGTCGAAAAAGCACGTGACAAGCGCAACGAACTCTACCAGCAGTATATACGTACACAGGACATAGAGATCGAAGGAGTCAAAGATATCTTGAAAGCCCTGAAAGAGAAATACCGTATGGGGATCGTCACCTCCTCGCGCCGGGAGGACTTTGAACTTATCCATGCCTCACGCGGTATCACCGAAAAAATGGATTTTGTCCTTTGCAGCGGAGAGTATGCCCGTTCCAAACCTTATCCTGACCCTTATCTCAAAGGACTGCAGATCTTCGGCGGACAGAAAGAAGAAGCTATCGTCGTCGAAGACTCGCAGCGGGGCCTTGACTCTGCCTTTAGCGCAGGGATAGACTGCGTCATCGTACACAACGAGTTTACTCTGACGCATGATTTTTCCAATGCCACGCACCGGATCAAGACCCTGCACGAGCTGGAAGCGCTTTTATAGACCAGACGTCAAACCATTGCAGCTGTTCTCGCAGCCGGACCACTTCGCCGACGATGATGATCGCGGGACGGGGAAGGTCTTTGCTTTTTTCCACAATATCCTTCAGACTTCCCACCACGACTTTCTGATCACGCGTAGTACCCTTGGAGATCACGGCACAGGGGTAATCTTCCGGTTTGCCTACCTCGATCAGTTTTTGGCTGATCTTCTCAAGGTTGTGCAGACCCATCAGGAAGATGAGTGTCTCATCTTCTTTAAAATTGTTCCACGGTATCTGAGACACTTCTTTCTGCGGTGACTCATGGCCTGTTACAATACGAAAAGAGACCGCTACACCGCGGTGAGTCACAGGGATCCCTGCATACGCAGGTACCGAAATGGCCGAAGTCACTCCGGGTATCACTTCAAAACGTATACCTCTTTCATGCAAAAAAGCGCCCTCTTCACCGCCTCGTCCAAAGACAAAAGGATCACCTCCTTTGAGACGGACCACCGTCTCATACTTGAGCGCATTGGCATAGATGACTTCGTTTATCTCGTCTTGGGGCATGATGTGGTTTCCGGACTCTTTGCCGACATAGACAAAACTGCAGCCGTCCTTCGCCTCTTTTAAGATCTCCGGATTGGCAAGGTTGTCATAGATGATGACATCCGCTTCTTTGATCACGCGCAGCGCTTTGATCGTCAGAAGCTCAATGTCGCCCGGCCCCGCTCCTGTCAGATATACATTAGTCATTCTTT
>JBFEIF010000159.1:0-3045 GCA_041553795.1 Sulfurimonadaceae bacterium | reverse complement strand
TGGATGCACTCTTCTATGTGCCTGAAGATGCCAATAAAACAGCCTTGCTGGCTGAATACGATGAGCTTGAGACAAAGTATGCCAATCAGGAGATAGGTCAGAAGGCCGCTTTGCAAAAGGCAAGACTCTTCTATGATGCAAAAAACTTTCAGTCAGTCCTTGACATGGAAGGAAGCGGAGTGGAAAAAGAAGTGGGTTATTTTGAACTGCAGCATGCCTCTGCCCAGGCTCTTGGCTTGGAGAAGCTGGAAAAAGGGGAGTGCGCCAAGGCGATCAATCTGAGCCAGGAATACAACCTTACGCTTGAAGCGAAGTTTGATGAGAGATTATATGACTGTGCTTATCAGACAGGCAGTTATGCGCTTGCAAAGAGGACGGCGCAGAAACATCTCAAAGACAAAGAGAAGCGTCTGCAATGGCTTTACAATTATGCCAAGACATTGCAAAAGACAGCCCAGTATGAAGAGCTGACCAAGGTCGCTTCGGATGTGATCACGCTTTCGGATGCGGAAAAGAAGTCGGAGTATGATGACATACTGCAAGACGCTTTTTATGCCTATGAACGTCTGGACAGACCGCAGGATATGATAAAGACGGCGAAAGAACTTGAGAAGAGACGGGGGCTTCAGCATGATGACATAGAGGTCTATGTCAGTATGATCAAACTCGGACTGAAAAAGAACGATTCGATCATCATTCAGACCTATGCCAACAAGGTCATGCAGCTTCAGGAGAAAAGCAAGAGCTATTCACAGAGCCCTTTCGTAGAGTTTGCGGCGCTGCAGGTCCTTAAAGAGCAGAAAAAAGAGAAAGAGCAGTTGGGACTTCTTGATAAACTCGTCCAGCGTGAGCTTAGCGACAAAGACAGATCGCGTGTCCAGTATATGCTGGGTTCGCTGCTGATGAAAACAGACAAGAAGAGTGAGGCGAAGGCAGCCTTTGAAGAAAGCATCAAAGCAGATGAGAAATCGGCTTGGGCCGGGTTGTCTAAGGATGCCTTGGAGCTGGTGGAGTAGCTGTTTCTTCTTGGTATGAGAGTAGAAAAAGAGTCTCAAGCAGATAGATTAAACTATAAAAAGGAAGATGCGATGAGAGCTAGGATAATAATACTTCTGTCGTTACTGTGCTTCGGGACAATTTTGAATGCAAAGGAAAACACCATGAGTCTCTATGATTTTACAGTAAAGACGATAGATGAGAAAGAGATCTCGATGTCTGTATACAAGGATAAAGTCCTTTTGATCGTCAACGTCGCGAGCGAGTGTGGTTTTACGCCTCAGTACGAGGGCTTGGAAAAACTGTATCAGGAGTACAAAGAGCAGGGCTTTATGGTACTTGGTTTTCCTTCGAACCAGTTTGGCAAGCAGGAGCCAAAAAGCAACAAGGAGATCCATTTCTTTTGTCAGGGGACCTATGATGTCCATTTTGATATGTTTGCCAAAGTCGATGTGAACGGAGACAATGCCATACCGCTGTACAAATATCTCAAAGGAGAGCAAAGCGGAGTACTGTGGACTGAAGCTATCAAATGGAACTTCACAAAGTTTCTGATAGACAGAAAAGGGCAGGTCGTCAAGCGTTATGGCTCATCCACTGCACCCGAAAGCATAAAAGCAGACATAGAAAAGCTTTTGGAGTCTAAGGACTAAGAGCAAGAGGACTTGGCAATAGCATCCAAGGATAGAAAAGTATACTTTTCGCATGAAGAAAAAAATATTTGGTGTTTCGACATGCGCAATCTTCTGCCTAAAGTCTAATAAAAACCTTAACAAATCGCAGCTGTATATAGACTTTAATTTTCATTGGGTATAATTACGAAATTATTTTAATCAGGAGAAGTTATGGGAATCCCTCAACCTTCGTTTTACATCTTTAAATGTCAACAATCAGCGCCACCACAGATGCCTGGTAAGCCATCATGTGTGACACCGGATACTCAGGACCTTTTCCAGTTTATGGCAATGTCTTTGATGCAAAAGGGTATAATGCCTACAGTGGTGCCAATTCAAACAGGTTGTTTGAACCGTTGTAATGCAGGACCGGTCATGCTAGTAGAACCGGGTCACGTTATGTATGCAGGTTTGACAAAAGAAAAGATCACAAAGATTATCGATGAGCATATCATCGGCGGAAACGTTGTTGAAGAGTATCTTATCGACAGTGAGTTATGGGATGCAGCAATCTCTCCTGCAGATATGATAAAGCAGATGGCCCAGTAAGGATAGACAATGACAATTGAAATGCTCTATAGTAAGATTCACCGTGCTACAGTAACTGACGCTAACTTGAATTATGTCGGTTCGATTACCATCGATGAAGAACTTCTTGAAGCATCGAAGATGAGAATCGGTCAAAAAGTCGAGATCTTGAACATCACTAACGGTGAACGTTTCTCGACTTACGTCATCCTTGGCGAACGCGGTAAGCGTGACATCTGTCTAAATGGTGCAGCCGCGCGTAAAGTCCATAAAGGTGACAAGATCATTGTAGTCGCTTACGCTACGTATCATGAGAACGAACTTGAAGACTATAAACCAAGAGTCGTTCTGTTGAACGATGATAACAATATTGACGAAATCCTAGACGAGATCTAAATGTTCGGCAATATGGGCGATATGGCCAAGATGTTGGAACAGGCTCAAGAACAGGCAAATAAGATGGAAGCCGAGATGGCTTCCAAAGAATACACCGCCAAAACCGGCGGAGGAATGGTCCAGATCACGATGACTGGGACCGGCGAAGTCATCGATGTCACGATAGATGATACCCTCCTGGAAGACAAAGAGTCCCTCCAGATACTGCTTATCTCCTGTATTAACGATGTCAACAAGATGCTCGAAGCTGACAAGCAGAACTCGGCAATGGGTATGCTCGGCGGTATGGGCGATCTTGCCAAGATATTCGGACAGAAATAATGGCAAAAGGCCATCTTCTTTTATTTATATTTATCCCTTTAATACTATTTTCATCCTCTCAAGACTTTAGATCCTGCCAACTGAAATATCAGGTCAGTTCTGTTGATGTCGGAAACTCCCAGGCTTTTGC
>JBFEIF010000158.1:0-3146 GCA_041553795.1 Sulfurimonadaceae bacterium | reverse complement strand
TTCCTGCTCCAATGAAATACTCTGCATTACTTTCCGTATGATACGTTGCCGTCAAGTAACCATTAAGAGAATCATATTCTCTATCTTGAAGTGTTCCCGCCGTATCAATAGAAGTGTCATCATAACGACCACCTAACTCAAGATCAACACTTCCAAACTGCTGAAAGAACTTGGCAAAAAAGCCAAGGTTTTCCGTATCAGTGTCTTCGATGCTGACACGTCCAGTTATATTCATACCCATTGGTGTAATACCATAGTACTTTCCATCCCAATTACGGCAGCTAGTATCAATACCTAGTGTCATCTCCAGATCATCGATCTCACTAAGGTTTTTTATACTTGCCCCGTCAACAGAGGTCGTTAACTTACTCACTACAGGACCATTAGCAGTAGAAGCTCTCCTAAATTCAGTTGACATCGGATGGTCTACTTCTGAATGATAGGCTTGCAGATCTAATTGCTTCGAAAAAGAACCCATATCGTGAATCGAATATTCCAGGTTGTAAATGTCAGAATCATCATAGAGCGCATCCATAGCACTTGAAGGGTACAAAACATTATCACTCCGGTTCGCTGTATAGCTCAGACGAATCTCTTGGTTGTCTGTTGGGCTTATAAACAATTTACCCATAAAACTTTTCTTCTCAAATGCCTTCATATCTCTATATTCTGGTTTATACGCCTGAGGGGCTGTTGATGAGAGATAGTTGTCAATCTGATCAGCAAAGGTATTTCCGTCCCCATCTTTATACTGATCGCTGCTCTCTGTTGAAGCCGAGATCAAGGCACGAATCCATTTGTTTCCACCACTAAGTGTAGCAGATGCTTTTTTATAATTAAAGCTTCCCGCATTCAAATTGATTTCTCCCGAAAGCTCTTCAGTCGGTTTCTTGGTCTTGATATTAACAGCACCACTAAGCGTACCAAAGTTCTCGACATCATACGGTCCCTCAGTAACCTCAACACTTTCAATATTGTTCGTCAAAATATGCGAAGTCGCCGGGTCCATACGGTTTGGACAGGCACCGTAGGTCTTTGTGCCATCCGCGATGATGTTGATATTGTCTTTTTTCTGGCCGCGAAGAACGATGTCATTTGCGATACCGCTGCGGCGGACAAGAGAAACACTTGGCACTGCTGTCGTCAAAGATTCCGCCAGGTCAGCCGACTTCAACTCTTCCCCGCTTACATCATTGATCTTGACACTGTTGACAGATGCCTGGACCTCCGCTTTTTCCAATTCAATTGTCTCCGCCATAAGCACATTGCTTAAAACGAGAGATAACGCTATTGTCTTACTGAGTAGTTTATTCATTATTTATCCTTATTGGCCGAAGTATAAATAATTAGTGTTACAAATGTGTTAATCTTATTGTTTAAGGTTCAGTGCAAAAGTGCTTGTTGTTCCCTTGTGTTATAAAGAGGAAAAATATCGCAGCCTTAATCTGCTTTGGATCCTGGCCATTCTAGAGTGATCTCAGTACCTACATTGGTCTTTGATTCAATAGAGAGGTTTATATTATACTCTTTGGCGATCAGAGCAACGATATTGAGACCAATACCAAACCCGCCGACAGTATCATTCGCTCTTTGATAGCGTTGAAAGATGGTGTCTATCTTATCTTCGGGTATACCGACTCCCGTATCCGATATCTTTAAAAAGTTTTGTCTCACCTCTACTTTGATATCTCCGTCAAGTTTATTGTATTTGATCGCATTGGAAAGAAGATTATCTACCAAACGTCCCAACTTGTTCTTATCCATGAACACACTGCTATGTTCATGGATATCCTTTATGAAGTTGATCTGTTTTTGATCCATCGTAATCCTAAAGTAATCAACCCGTTCACATACGAAACGGGAAAGATCGATCATCTCATTTTTTACAGGTACATCATTATGCAAGATAAGATAGGTCAGGTCATTATAGATATTTGAGATAGTACGTGCTGCGATATCTATACGGCGGATCTTTTTTGCCTCTTTTTCCTGGAGGTTTTCCAGATGTATCCCTTCTACATTAGTGACGATGACCGAAACAGGGGTATTTAACTCATGGGTAGTGTCTTTTATAAAATTATCCAAAAGCTCAAGGGACTGACGCATAGGTCGCAAAAAGAGCCATAAGAGGTTTATCCCGACAAGGGTGATAAAGATAAAGATCAGTGTCCCGTAAAGAAGCATATTTTTAAGCATTGCATTCCACCACAAACGGTTATCTTCCGTCTCATAGACCAGATACTTCACTCCCATATCATTAGGTCCTACGCGCACGACAAAATGAATATAATCCCCATCCAAAGAGATATATTTGGAAAAGTCGATATGTTCATCTTCAATATAAGAGGCTAAGCTTGTTTGGTTGTTATCAAAAATAGCCGTACGATAGGCAAGGTTTTTAGGCAGTTCATCACTGGAATCAATATAATGATAAAGCATGTTGGGATAATAGGTCTCATTCACCAGCTGCATAGAAAGCCTGTGTTCGGCCAGCATCTTCTCTTTCTCGTTCTCATAATAGATACTTGCCAAAAGAACCAGGATCGTGATCCACATCATGGTATACAAGATGACAAAACCTCTGAGTGATTTAAATTCAGGCGAACTTGTAGCCGTAGCGTTTAATACTAACAATTCTTTCCTTTCCTATAAGCTTACGAAGGTTCTTGATATAGGTACGAAGAGCTGTCTCGCTTGGTTCTTCATCAAAACTCCACAGGTGCTGATAGATGACTTCATGGCTTATCTGCTCATTCGCATGCTGCAAGAAGAGTTTCAGCAGGAGCTTTTCCTTATTGTGCAAGGGAAGCTTTTTTCCGTTCTGCAAAAGTTCATCCGCTTTGACATCATAGGAGAGTGTACTGTCTATTTCTACTGTCTCATTCGGGTTGTGGTAAAAATCCCGCTTTAGGATATTGTTGATTCGAAGCAGAAGTTCTTCCAATGAAAAAGGCTTGCGGATGTAATCATCGCAACCGCTTTCAAAACCTTTGGACAGGTCTTTGGTCGAGTTCAATGAAGTTATGTAGATAGCAGGCGTAGTAGTGCCTCTTTCGCGAGAGCTTTTTAAAAGTTCAAATCCGTTGGGGCTGGGCACGTTCACATCAAGCACAAAAAGATCAAAGTTTTTTTCATACATGGTCTCC
>JBFEIF010000157.1:0-3287 GCA_041553795.1 Sulfurimonadaceae bacterium | reverse complement strand
GGAGAAATACTCTCTGGCCCCGGTTCAAAGAAGATTGCACCAGTTGCTTCAGCGTGAGGTCACCTTGGCAAAAGATGTTGTCGGCGAAGATGCTATGGCAAAAGTCAAAGCGATCAAATGCTGTGATGTCGTTCTTTTGGAAAACCTGCGTTTTGAAAAGGGTGAGACAAAGAACGATGCCGGCCTTGCAAAAGCTCTGGCAAGCATGGCAGATGTCTATATTAATGATGCTTTCGGTGTCAGTCATCGTGCGCATGCTTCAGTAGAAGGCATTACGCACCATTTTGACAATGAACACAAGGCTGCAGGATTCCTGCTTCTAAAAGAGATAAAGTTCTTCGGGGCACTTATCAAGCGTCCTGTACGTCCTTTCGTCTCCGTTGTCGGCGGATCAAAAGTATCAGGAAAACTTGAAGCACTTGTCAATCTTCTTCCTAAAGTGGACAAGATGATCATCGGCGGCGGAATGGCATTTACCTTCTTGAAAGCACAGGGATACAATGTCGGGAACTCTTTGGTTGAAGATGACCTTATGGATGACGCATTGCATATTATGGCAGAAGCGAAAAAACGCGGTGTCAAACTTTACCTCCCGGTCGACGTTGTCGCGGCACAGACGTTTTCGGCAGACTCGGTTACCAAGATCACAACAGCACAGGAGATACCTCAAGGCTGGATGGGTCTGGATGTCGGTCCGGCCACGGTCAGACTTTTCCGTGAGGCACTTGGCGATGCACAGACGATTTTATGGAATGGCCCTATGGGTGTCTATGAGATGGAAAAATTTGCACGCGGTTCCAATAAAATAGCGCACTATATCGCAGATACCTATGCAACGACAGTCGTCGGCGGCGGTGATACGGCAGACTTGGTTCAGCGTATCGGTCTGGATGAAGAGATGACCTTTATCTCTACAGGCGGCGGCGCTTCTTTGGAACTGCTAGAAGGCAAGGTACTTCCGGGTGTTGCTCCTTTGGTAATAGAGGACGAAGATTGATAGTCGCAGCTAACTTCAAGACGAACAAGACACGTGCACAGACACGTAATTATATGGATGAAGTGAATACTTTTATCCGTACTGAAAAGATTCAGTCTGAAGTCATGGTATTTCCTCCGTTGACCGCGCTTGACAGTTTTGGTGAAGGTGCAACCGTTGGCGCGCAAAATGCCTATTATGTCGAGAATGGGGCCTTTACGGGAGAAGTCGGTACGGAACAGCTTGGCGAGTTCGGTATTAAGACGATCCTTATCGGCCACTCTGAACGCCGCCATATCCTGGGCGAGACACAAGAGGAGATTGCAAAGAAGTTTGCCTACTTTCAAAGTCTTGGCTATCAGATCGTCTACTGCATCGGAGAAAAACTTGAGACAAGAGAAGCCGGCGAAGCAGCCTTGTTGGCGTATATAGAAACACAGCTTGTAGGAATAGACATGGAATATGCGAACCTTGTCGTAGCCTATGAGCCGGTTTGGGCAATCGGTACAGGCCTTGTCCCAAGTAATGAGGATATCCGCTCTATTCATGCACAGTTACGTGCCAAGACATCCAAACCGCTTCTTTACGGCGGGAGTGTCAAGGTCACCAATATGGAAGAGATCGTATCGATCGACAATGTCGACGGCGTATTGGTCGGCGGAGCATCTTTATATGCACAGAGTTTTTGCGATATGATCGCAATCGCTGAAAAGATTTAAAACAGATACAAACTATAAAAGGAAAAAATGTATGATCATGAAGGGTAAAAAAGGTCTTATTGTAGGACTGGCGAACAACAAGTCTATCGCGTACGGAATCGCAAAAGCGTGTGCTGAGCAGGGTGCTGAGATGGGCTTTACCTATCTTAACGATGCGCTTAAAAAACGTGTTGAACCTATTGCAGCCGAATTCGGTTCTGACAAGGTATACAAACTTGACGTCGGTGACGAAGCAGATATGGACGCGATCGCAGGTCTGATCGAAAAAGATTTCGGCAAGATCGACTTCTTGGTACACTCTGTTGCCTTCGCACCTAAAGAGGCTCTTTCCGAACCGTTTATGAAAACGACAAAACAGGCATTTCAGATCGCTATGGATGTCTCTGTCTATTCACTTATCGATCTTACAAACCGTTTGACACCTGTGTTAAGTGATGACGCTTCTATTTTGACACTTTCGTATCTTGGCGGACCGAAGTATGTTGCAAACTACAATGTCATGGGTGTGGCTAAAGCAGCATTGGAAGCAACGGTTCGCTATATGGCAGTAGATATGGGACCTACAGGTCGCCGTGTCAATGCTGTCTCAGCCGGCCCTATCAAAACATTGGCTGCAGCAGGGATCGGTGATTTCAGCAAGATCCTTAACTGGAACGAGATCAATTCACCGCTTAAAAAGAACGTTACGATAGAGCAGGTCGGTAACTCGTCTATGTACCTGCTTTCCGATCTGGCTTCAGGCGTGACAGGTGAAGTGCATTATGTGGATTCAGGCTATAACGTGATGGGTATGGCGGCTGTTGAAAAAGACGAAGAGGGCAGAACTGTCCTTTCGTGGGATCAGCATAAATAGAGCTTTTGTGCTCTTTGTGAACTCTGAGAGTTCAGCGTTTAATTACCTACAACTGGCAAGCTTTTTAAAGTCTCATAATGGGCAGGCTTTTTCGGTTTGCCTTCATTCTTTTTCTCTTTTTTCTCTAAATAGCTTTGACTTTTATCATAATAATGCTGAAGGGTGAAGTGCTTCTCAGCAGCTTCGTCTTTTTCAGCCTGTTCTGTATCCCCTTCAAAAGCAGGTTTCCACTCTTTTTTCATCCAGCCATCGAGATTTTTTTGCAAAGCGCCTTCTCCTTTATTATGGACATCGGCTTTGGATGTGGAAGACCATGCAATATCAGCTGCAGGATTCTTTTTGGGTTCTTCTCTTTTTTCCAAGATGACGATTCTAGGCTGTTCAAGATTATCAGTATCTTCCTTAGTATCAGTAACTTCCTTTTCATTAAACCATTTGTCGGCATAGTCTTGCAGGGTGATATTCTTGCCGCTGCACCCGCTTATAAGTGCTGTACCTAAAAGAAGGCTGTAAAACTTATTTCTGTTTTTCATTATTATTCCTTGATTATTATTAAGTGAAATAGTATAGCGAAACACTCTAAAACTGAAATTATCTTTATCACAATAATATCAATAATAATGATTAAAACATAAGTAAAAACTTATCATTTTATTTTTAAATCCTTTAAAATGCCCATAAAACAGTACTATTAATATATTCTTAAAATTATAATTATTATAAAAACATAGAAATTTTT
>JBFEIF010000156.1:0-3351 GCA_041553795.1 Sulfurimonadaceae bacterium | reverse complement strand
GACAGAGTCGTAGTGAAAAACAGTCTGAAGGAAAAAGACGGGTATTACACTATGGATTTTGATGCTCTGGAAGCTTCTATTGATGAAAGAACAAGACTATTGCTTCTTTGTTCACCGCACAATCCTGTAGGACGTGTCTGGACAGAAGAGGAACTTTTACGTTTGGGAGAGATATGTATCAGGCATGATATACTCATCTTAGCCGACGAGATACATTCTGACCTTGTCTACAAGAGTTCGAAGCATGTACCGTTCGCAAGTATCTCTTCTGAATTGGAAGCACGAACGATAACCTGTTACGGGCCCGGTAAGACTTTCAATGTGGCAGGCCTCGCTATCTCGACGATATCGATTCCCGATGCAATGCTTCGAGAAAGGTTCAAAAAAGTATATAAAGCCGTACATTTTGCCGAGGGTACAGTCTTTGGGCATGTGGGCTTTGAAGCGGCTTACAGAAAAGGTGAGTCTTGGCTGAACGAGCTGCTGGAGTATCTTCAGGGAAATATCGATTATCTGGATATCTGTCTTAAAGAGTATATGCCAAGTATCACTATGCTAAAACCGGAAGGGACCTATCTTGTCTGGCTTGACTGCCGTGGACTGGGCCTTGACTGCAAAGGTCTGAAAAGGTTCTTTTTTGAAGAAGCAAAACTAGGCTTGTCGGCGGGTCTGAGTTTTGGAGAAGAAGGCGAGGGGTTTATGCGGATCAATATTGCTACGCCTCGGGCTACAGTCGAAGAAGCGATATCACGTCTTCATGCCGCCTATGAATCACGCAGGTTTTAATCTCCTAAGCTTGTAGATACAAAAAAAAACAGCTGTGACAAAAGAAAAGAGAAGATAGCGTTTGATAATCTTCTTCATTGAGATCCTCCTTCAGTGAGTATCGTGTATTTCCATATCTTACTAGTTACTAAGTAAATTCTATGCTAAGATTAAATATTAATGATTCGGAGAGTGATTGTGTCTAAGATTAATTGGGATGAGTATAAGCACTATAAACACGAAAGTGAGAACCTTCAGGGGCTTGATAATTTTGAAGTTCTTTTGGAATTTCTACGCAGTTTTTACAATAAGACATCTTCATTTGATGTCTTTGATATGCTAAATGATGACGGGCTTGGAAAGATGATGCTGGAAAAGCGTCAGATAAGCAAGCCTGAAGATCTTGAGGATTATCTGTACAAAAGGCTGTCACGATGATCATGATCCTCTCGGGCGCCGGGTTGAGTGCCGAAAGCGGAATAAGGACTTTTAGAGACCATGACGGTCTTTGGGAAGATTATGATGTCATGCAGGTCTGTTCTACGCAAGGCTGGGCTGCGGACAGAGCCTTGGTAACACAGTTTTACAATGCAAGACGCCGTGACCTTGAAGACAAAGAACCCAATGCAGCACATCTTGCTATAGCGGCTTTACAGAAAAAATATCCGAAGCAGTTCTATAATCTGACTCAAAACGTTGACAACCTCCTTGAAAAAGCGGGATGTGAAGATGTGATACATCTTCACGGGACACTGACAGACTTGCGTTGTGAGGCTTGTGGGCATGTCTGGGATATTGGTTATGCGTCTCAAAGTGAGTATGATCTCTGCCCATCTTGCCAAAGCGACTCAATACGCCATAATGTCGTCATGTTTGGAGAGAGTGCCCCGGCTTACAGACGTATTTATGAGGCGATAGAGAAATGTGAACTTTTCATTGCTATCGGGACGAGCGGCCAGGTCATCGATATTGTACCGATAGCATCAGAGTTTGACCATTCTATCCTGATCAATCCAAAGCGCGAAGAATACCTTTCAGCATTTGGTTCGTATGATAAGTACATAGATGAATATTTTGAACATTTTATTCAAAAAAATGCAGGCAGTGCAATGGATGAGATGATACAGTTAATAAAGGAGTTCTTAGATGTATAAATGGATTTTTTTAGCGCTTTTCTTTTTAGGGACAGCCTTGTATTTTACAGGGGCATTGGACCTTGATATGAGTGGAGAGAAGATCGATGTCTCCATAGACAAAGAGAAGGCTACAGAACTCGGTGAGTCACTTAAGGAAAAAATAGAACAATAATGTAATACTGCGTAATCAATCGGTTATAGATATAAAGTAATATTCTTTAACTTATTTATAGGATATGTGATCATGCAGTTTATAACGAAGTTCAGAATCAAAGAGTTGGATAATGGATGGGAATGGCCGGATATTGAGAGCCTGGATGACGGAGAATGCTTCTGTGCAGAAGAGCTGGAAATCCCCCAACAATATCTAAAGCAGATCGTCTTATTTAAAGACGAGATGCATGTGACCTTATGTAAAGACCGTTCTTATATCCGTGATGACTGGTACGTTAATCTTTCTCGCATCAGCGCCTAAAAATTTAGAGGAGTTCTGATATACTTTAAAAAAGAAGGTATGGCATCTCCTGCAACACAGCTTATAATAGGTGTCTATCTCAGAGAAATAATTTAGGAGTAGGTATGAAAATCAATAAAATCCCAAAAATAATGGTGGACTTTATCAATGAACATCATGTCCTTACTATGGCAACGACTTACCATGACAGTCCTTCCTCTTGTTCTCTTTTTTACTGTTTTATGGAAGACGAAGCCTGTCTTGTATTCGCATCTTCTGATGAGACAGAACATATAAAAAATATCTTTCAAAATCCGGATGTAGCAGCTGCTATCCATAATGAGACAAAAGAGATAGAGCATATTAAAGGAATACAGATTAAAGGGATTGTCGAAGAAGGACATTCCCGTCATGAACACCATTATTTAAAAGAATATCCATATGCATCGGAAGTCAAACAGAAGAGGATATGGAAACTGAATATCACAGAATTAAAATATACTGACAATAATCTTGCATTTGGGCAGAAGGAAGTCTGGAAGTATTAGAACATGTCTTCGTGATGGGTCTCTAACTTCTGTTTTTTATTTCATAACTTTGACAGGGCTGCCCGGTAGTCCCTTTGACGACCAGCGAAGGAAGCTGCAGGGATTTAAATCCATAGGCTTTGCAGCCGTGGGGTTTGGAACTATCCCAAGTCACATAGTAATGAACACATTTAATACAATTAATCCTAATCATAATGGCATTATAATATAATAGCTTCAAAATTTAAATAAGAGAAACTATGCAACAAATCTTAGAGATGGTAAGACTTCAGCAAGAGCTGAACGATACGACGAACGGTGCCGGATGGGAAAACGGCCTTACAAAAAATGGCAAGGTCATTGACTGGAAACGCTGTATATATATGGAAGCTGCAGAGCTGATAGATAGTTTTGCCTGGAAGCATTGGAAGGCGATCAACCAGGAGCCGGACTGGGAAAACATCAAAAT
>JBFEIF010000155.1:0-3377 GCA_041553795.1 Sulfurimonadaceae bacterium | reverse complement strand
CTCCCACGATAAAGACCTCTATCAGATGATCGATGACGGGAAGATCGTCGTTGTGGATGCGATCAAGCGTAAAGATATAGATGAAGCGGCCTGTTTTGACAAGTACGGTATCCATCCCAAACAGTTTACAGACTATCAGTCTCTGCTTGGAGATTCTGCCGATAATGTTCCGGGTGTCAAAGGGATAGGCAAGATGACGGCTCAAAAACTTCTTACAGAGTTTGAGACACTCAAAGGGATATATGAAAATATCGACGAGGTCAAGCCTGCAGGAGTACAGAAAAAACTGCGTGATTTTGAAGCCGATGCTTGGCGGTCCCAACAGCTGGTGACACTTGTCGATGATGTCTTTGAAGAACTGGACTTTACACGCTTCGAACTCAGTTATGAAAACCCGTTTATGGGTATCCTCGATGACTTGCATAAATATGAGCTGAACGGTATCTTGCGTCAGATGAAAGCGAAGGGACTGCTTGACGACATCACGCCGCAAGCAGTTGAAGCCAAACCTCAAGCTCCGAAGCCAGTCTTTGAATATATACTCTTGGACAGTGAAGAAAAACTTTTCAATGTCATCAACACAATTCCCAAAGAAAGTGTGGTGGCCCTTGATACAGAGACGACAGGCCTAGAATCGACTACAGACTCTCTGGTGGGGTTCAGTTTTGCTTTCAACGAGCTGACGGCTTACTATGTTCCTTTGGCACATTCGTATCTGGGTGTGGGTGAGCAGGTCTCTAAAGAGATAGGTGTACGTGCTTTAAGAACACTTCTTGATTTTAAGATTGTCGGGCATAACCTCAAGTTCGATCTAAAGTTTATCTGTCCCTATCTGGGAATCAACTCTTATGAGCCTTATGCGGATTCGATGATACTGGCCTGGCTGGTCAACTCTGAAAAGCCGGTCGGACTGGACAAGCAGGCTGAACTCTATTTTAATCACAAGATGATAGCCTTCAAGGATACGGTCAAAAAGGGGGAAAACTTCTCTTCGGTTGATCTGGAGAATGCGGCTGATTATGCCGCGGAAGATGCTCTGTTTACCTACAAACTCTATTTCAGGCTGCTTGAAGAGCTGAAACTTCAAGATGCAGAACATCTAATCACCGAGGCAAAAGAGGTGGAGTTTCCCTTCATCCAGACACTCATAGAGATGGAAGATGCCGGTATAAAGATCGATACTGACTTTCTTCAGACTTTCAAAGTCGAGACGGAAGTACTGCTTGATGAACTGCGTAAAAAGATCTATGTACTGGCCGGCGGGGAGTTTAATATCAACTCGACCAAACAGCTCGGTGTCATACTGTTTGAGACCCTTGCTCTTCCTGTCGGAAAGAAGACGAAGACGGGATATTCAACAGATGAAAAGGTCCTAAACGGCCTGTATGATGCGCATGAGATCATTCCGGCTCTTTTGGAATACCGCGAAGTCTTCAAACTCTATTCGACCTATATCGATCCGCTTCTGGTATTGGGTCTGCAAAACAATGACAGACGTGTGCATACCTCGTTTTTACAGACAGGAACGGCTACCGGACGTTTGAGCTCAAAAAATCCAAACCTACAAAATATCCCTGTACGTTCGGTGATGGGTGCCAAGATACGTCAAGCCTTTATTGCCGACGAAGGCAAGACGCTTATCGGGATAGATTATTCGCAGATAGAGTTGCGCCTTCTGGCACACTTCTCACAAGACAAGACCTTATTGGATGCCTTTGCTCATGATAAAGACATCCACCGTCAGACAGCTGTGGCAATCTTTGGCGAAGCAGAAGGTGATGTTAAAAGAAATCTGGCCAAAGTGGTCAACTTCGGATTGCTGTACGGTATGGGACCGAAAAAACTGTCCGTTGATGTCGGTGTCAGTACGAAAGAAGCAAAGGAGATAATCGAATCCTATTTTGAGAACTTTCCGACTGTCAAGACCTTCTTGAGAGGGATAGCAGACGGGGCAAAGGAGATAGGCTATGTAGAGACTCTTCTTCGCAGACGGCGGTATTTTGACTTCGAATCGGCACCTCCGATGATGAAGGCTGCGTATGAGCGGGAATCGGTCAATACGGTATTTCAGGGTTCTGCTGCAGATCTCATAAAGCTCTCAATGAATGCCATCTCAAAACTGATCAAAAAAGAGAAACTTCACGCGAGAATGCTGCTGCAAATACATGATGAATTGATCTTTGAAGTGAATGAAGACGAGGCAGAAGCGCTCGCAGAGAAATTTAAAAATCTAATGGAAGGTATTTACACCTTCAGGGTGCCTCTGCGCTCTTCGGTCAATATTGGAAAGCGGTGGAGTGAATTAAAGTAATACCATTTTTTTATGGTGTTTTTTTCGCTGTTGAAATAACCTTGGCTTAACATTAGGAAGCTACAATATTGAATAATTATAATAAGAGAGAGAAATATGAAAAATCTGTTTAATCTTATATCGTCTATGAAGCTGACCGCGATCTTGCTGAGTGTTTTTGCAATCGCAGTCGGTGTGGCCACTTTTATCGAGAGTGATTTTAGTACACAGACTGCCCAGGCTGAAGTCTACAGTGCCTTGTGGTTTGAGACGCTTTTGGTACTTCTGGGTGTCAACCTTTTGACATCGATGATCAAACACTCTATGTTTGATGTCAAAAAATGGAATGTCGTTCTTTTTCACAGTTCATTCCTGGTTATCCTTCTTGGTGCGGCGATCACGCGTTTTACCGGTTATGAAGGAAGTATGCATATTCGTGAAGGTGAGACGGAAAACCGCATTACTTCACGTGAGACTTACATACAGGCTATCTTTGAAAAAGACAGTAAGAAACATGAGTTCAAGAAAACAGTCCTTCTTTCGGAATTGAGTACTAATCATTTTGATGAAGATGTGAAAGTGGATGATGAACATGTCCAGATCACTTTGCTTGAATATATTCCCAATGCCTCGTATGAGCTTGTAAACGACAAGAAAAACGGAAAGACTGTCTTGGATATGATGATCAGCATGGGTGGTCAGGGTAAGTCTATGCAGCTTAAACAGGGTGAATATATTGAATCAGAAGACCTTGTCCTGAACTTTGGTTCAGACGTAAGATCCGAGAAGAAGATCGTTGATATAAGCCTTGAGAACGGTGTTTTGCATATGTCAAATCCTCTGGACTTCACGACGCTTGACATGGGGACAAAGACAAGTGCCATAGTGAAGTCAGGTGAACAAAATGAGCTGAAGACACGGACCTTATATCAAAGCGAGAAGACAAACTTTGTACTTAAAAGTATGATGGAGAATGTGAGTGAAAGACTGGTCTCCAAAAAGGTCAAGGGAAATCGAAACCGTCTTGAGGATGCCCTGAAGATGCAGGTCACCTACAAAGGGCAGAGCCAGGAGCTCACTCTTATGG
>JBFEIF010000154.1:0-3386 GCA_041553795.1 Sulfurimonadaceae bacterium | reverse complement strand
TTCAGGGGAAGAGTTCTGACGCAAGAGTACAAACTCATCGATTCCTATGTGATAGAGTTTGTTGTCTTTAGCTTCTAAAAGCTTCAAGATACGTGAGATTTCTTCGATGATGTAATTTCCAAGTTTATACCCATATACGTCATTGATATGTGAAAAACGGTCGATATTCAAAAGAATGACGGTGGCATTCTCTGTATCTTCCAAGTCTTCTTGCAATTTGTGTCTGTTGTAAAGTTTGGTAAGGGGGTGGTGCAGGATCTCTTTATAGAGCGCTTCATTTTTGATCTTTGCTTCGGAAATATCAGCAAAGTTATTGATGGCAACTTTTATGGAAGTATAGAGTCTATCCGCAGTCAGTTCGGTCTTGTCCTTGTAATCGTTGATGTCATAATGATCGATGACATACTTTTCAGGAGCCTGCCCTGATTGTCCGGTGCGGATAATGATCCGAAGATAGGGATTAAGGAGTTCCTGCCGAATGTATTGTGTCAGTTCTAGTCCGGCATGGACGGTCTCCATGACCACATCGATCAAGGCAACGGCAAAACTGTTGTCGTGTTCAAGAAGTTCTCTTGCCTCTTTGGCAGAATAGACGGAGGTGAAAGAGAGGGGAGCACCCCTTACACTAAGGTTCTTAAGTGCAAGTTTGGTGATATCATGGACACCATGATCATCATCGACAATCAGGACTTTCCATGGCTTTTTAGTGAGAGTGGAAGAGTCGCTTGTCTCATCATGAAAAAGAAAATCATCATTACTCACATACACCCTTTAAGCAGTGGCTATACGCCTTTATTAACAATGATACCAAAAAAATAAGGTATAAGTAAAATAAATTTTACATTTCTTCAGAACAGCCGTGTTCAGCACTGGGCTATAGCCGCCTTCACAGCATTTAAATAGGATACTGTAGAGGGATTTTTAGCTTTATACGAAATATCAAAAGCCGTTCCATGATCCACCGATGTCCTGACAATAGGCAGGCCTAATGAGATGTTGATACTCTCTTCAAAGTGAAGGGCTTTTAGGGGGATAAGACCCTGATCATGATACATAGCGACATAATGCTGATACTCTTTGCGCATATTCGCTGTAAAGGCAGTGTCAGGGACCATGGGACCAAAGTAAAGCTCTTTGCCCAAATGTCTGTTGGCTTTTTCTATGGCCTTTGTTATCTGTTCTTCTTCATTCCCGAGTACACCGCCGTCACCGGCGTGGGGGTTGAGTCCCAAAACAGCGATCTTGTCTGCTTTTATGTCATGAGAAAGTGCCAGCAAAAAGTTTGTGAGTTTTTTTGTCTTGATGCTCTGTGCGACATCTTTTAGCGGTATGTGCTCTGTGAAAAGAGCCACATAAAGTCTGTCGCAACCCAGCATCATGATGGCATCTTGCGAAAAATGGTCTCTGAGCATATCGGTATGGCCTTTGTACTCGATATCTGCCTTGGACCAGGCCTCTTTATGGATAGGCATCGTGACAAGGGCATCGGCGACCTTTTTCTCACAAAGACGGATGGCCTTGTAAAATGAACGGTAGCTGTACAGACCGCTCTTTTTGCTGACTTTGCCCGGGTGTATCTCGAAATCTCCCTTCACGGGGAAAAGTGTCATATCAGAAGGACGTTTGATCCCAAGGCGTTTACAGCCCTGATCGAGCATCTTTTCGGAAATACAGTAGACCGGGTAGGCGATCTTCGAGACTTCATCATGCGAACGAAGGGCGATCTCCAGACCTATACCGTTAAGATCACCGACACTGACAGCAAGGACCTTCTTATGCTTAGGATTCACTTCAAAAGAGCTTTCATATCGATGATGGCCTGTTCAAGACCTGTGAAGACTGAGCGTGCGATGATGCTTTGGCCGATATTGAGTTCATGGATGACTTCAATATCGCACATAGCCTGCACATTTTGATAATTGAGTCCGTGTCCCGCAGCGACAAGCAGACCTTTCTGATGGGCTTTGTAGGCGGCATCCTTGATGTCTTCGAGTGACTTGTAAAGCATCTGGCGCAGTTCGCTTCGGGGACGTTCAAGCTCACTGATACTGTGATGCGTCGTAGCCAGAGGAGTGTTGAGCATCGCGTAGATATTGGCGTAAGAACCGGTGTGAAGTTCTACCATGTCGATATCGAGCTGGGAAGATTTCTCTATCGTCTTTTCATCAGGGTCAATAAAGAGTGATACATCTATCTCATGGGCCTTAAGCTGATCGACTGCTTTTTTGATGTTATCGAAATGTCCAAAAACATCCAGACCGCCTTCAGTCGTCACTTCTTCTCGTTTTTCAGGGACAAGTGTCGCACGGTGCGGACGAAGCTGACATACAATATCGATGATCTCCGGATTGATAGAACACTCGAGGTTCACAGGAAGGGCAGAGTTGAACATGATCTTTTGCGCATCAAGATCGTTGATATGGCGGCGGTCTTCACGAAGATGGATGGTGATCTGGTCTGCACCTGCACGTTTACAGATACCCAAAGCATCAACGGGATCGGGATCGTTGATACGGCGTGCTTCTCTTAAAACAGCAATATGGTCAATATTGACACCCAATAACATCTTTGTCTCATTTCTCATCTGATAACCTTCTTCATACTCGGATTTATTTGTCGCCTCTTGAAAACTTGTCATCGTCATCAAATGTCATCTTATCACAGTGTTTTGTTGTAGAAAATGCAAAGACAAGCAAAAACAGATCCCAGATTTTGACTAAGAAATTCATCTTGATCCTTTTTAAGCGTTTTTTTCTCTTTTGGCATAGAACTCTTTTTTGAACTCTGCGTAGCGGTCTTCTAAAATCGCTGCTCTTGCCTGCTTCATCAGAGTAAGATAATAATGAAGATTATGCAAAGAAGCCAATCTGAAGAAGGTCAGCTCTTTGGAACGGAAAAGATGGTTAAGATAAGAGCGTGAATAGCGCTTACAGGTATGGCAATCACACTCAGGATCGATAGGCGCTTCATCTTCTTTAAACTTTGCTCCGCGTATGTTAATACGCCCGAAAGAAGTGAAAAGGGTTCCGTTGCGTGCATTCCGTGTCGGCATGACACAGTCAAACATATCGACACCTCTGTCGATGTTCTCGATCAGGTCCTCGGGCGTTCCGACACCCATAAGGTAACGCGGTTTGTCTTCGGGCATGAATTGTACCGTATGCTCTACCGTGTCATACATCTCCTGATTCGCTTCACCGACAGAGAGTCCTCCAATGGCAAAACCGTCATAATCAAGGGCACACAGTTCGGTCGCTGATTTGGTACGGAAGGCTTTGTCCGTACCGCCTTGGATGATAGCAAAGATGTTCTGATCGGTGCAGATGCCTTTTGCTTGCTGTGAACGGAAATATTCGATCGACTCTTCTGCCCACCGCGTCGTCCTC
>JBFEIF010000153.1:0-3494 GCA_041553795.1 Sulfurimonadaceae bacterium | reverse complement strand
ATCTCATCCGAAATAGCACGTGCCACAACGTCTCTTGGCGCAAGCTCATCTGTAAAGCGTTCTTTGTCTGCGTTCAAAAGATAGCCGCCCGCCCCTCGTGCCGATTCCGATATCAAGATCGCAGAGTTTTTAAGGGCTGTCGGATGGAACTGGACAAACTCGAGATCAGAGAGTCTTGCTCCCGCACGGACTGCCGCTGCAAGACCATCTCCTGTGGATGCCGTCGAATTTGTGGAGAATCCGTGAAAGAGACGTGAATAGCCTCCGGTAGCGACTATGACCGACTTCGCTTTTATCTCCGTCACTTCCCCTGTCTTGATATCAAGGAATGTTGCTCCGCTTACTGATCGGCCTGCCTCATCTTGACTCTCCTGCACACAGTAGTTAAGTAAAAAATGCTCATTGACAAACTCTATCCCAAGGCGTGAGGCCTCATCATAGAGGCTGTGCAGTATCTTCAGACCTGTATAGTCCTGGGCATAACACGCACGTATCCCTGATGCTCCGCCCAGACGGCGCTGTGCGATCTTGCCCTCTTTAGTACGGGAGAAAGGCAGACCGATCCGGTCCAGCCACTCTATCCCGCCAATGGCTTCCTCACACAGTTTACGGACTGCCTTCTCATCTGCCAGACCCTGAGCGGATCGTAATGTATCTTCTATGTGTGCTTCAACGCTGTCCTCTTCGACATTGGACATCGCTGCATTAATGCCGCCTTGAGCCATGGACGTCTGTGAACGAGTCGGAAACGACTTACCGACAACTGTCACACTTGCACCTGCTTCTTTGGCTGCGATAGCCGCTACAAGACCCGCTCCACCGGAACCGATTATTAATACATCTACCATGCTTTGACTTCTTTCCTTATGATTGATGCTATTCTACACTAATGCCACTATAAGTAGATTAAGTAGGCGAAAGATGAAAAGAAGTTAAGGATAGTTTGTGTTGTTTCAAAACAGCAGGAGGGCTATCTTGATGCTTGCAGTTGATTGAGGATGTCAGCATAATGCTGGATGGATTCAACATACTGTACCGGTTCAGAACCGCGTGCATATCCATACTTGAGCTGTTTATAATATTTCTTTTGTGAAAGAAGCGGCAGGACTGTCTTTAGGTCTCTCCACAGATAGGGGTCTTTGTTCAGCTTTCTCGCAAGCGCCTGGGCATCATGCATATGTCCCATGCCGACATTATAGGCCGCCAGTGCAAAGGCTACCCGATTCATCCCTTTGACGTTCTGGGGGACTCTCTCCACCAGCTGAGCCATATATTGGGCTCCGCCATAGATACTCTGTCGTGCGTCCAGTCTATCCTTGACTCCCATCTGCTTAGCGGTATTCATGGTCAGCATCATCATCCCGCGGACACCGGTATGGCTTTTTGCCTTCTCGTTCCAGTGAGACTCCTGATAAGACTGAGCGGCCAAAAGGGCCCAGGAAATATTATACTGTTCGGCAGCTTTTTTAAAATGTTTCTCATATTTCGGAAGACGGGATCTCAGGCGTTTGTGAAAGACCTTCGTGTCATAATAGTCAAAAAGATTAAGATAGGCATAGTAAAAATCTCGCAGTTCCGACATCTTGCCGGCTTGTTCACATCGGTTGATCCACGTGTAAAGGTCATTCTTTAGCGAATCATCCCCTTCGCGTAATATCCAGGCGAGCGGTCGACTCTCACTTATAGCAAAAGCCATGGAAAGTTCAGGAAAATACCGTTGGTTGATAGCGAAGATATTGGAATCGGCTATGGTACAGTCGATCTTTTTTTTCCAGACCATCTCCAAAAGCTCTTCGGTGGAATACTCAGACGCATATTCCACTTTAAGCTCAGGATAGCTCTCTGCCAGCTCCTCAAGTGTCTGGGCATAAGATGCATTCTCTCCCACAACGACCTTCAGGTTGGAAAGGTCTTCCATGTCTTTGGGAAAGTTTTTTTGTCTATTCATGTCTTTATGGCAGATCATCTGTTCCTGCACAGTAAAATACTTCGGACCGAAGACAAAGTCTTTTTTGCGGGCTTCCGTCACACTCAAGCCCGCGACTGTGATATCACCCAGACCTTTTTTACTCATATCCAGAGCTTCCTCAACCGTATTGACCACCGTCAGGTTAAGCTCGGCCCCTAGGTCTTTTGCATACGCGGAGATAAGCTCGTATTCAAAACCCATCTCCCGCTCCGATCCAACATAGTAGACCGTCGGGGAATTAAGGATAACGACATCCAGACGTTTTTTTGCTTTGATAAGATCCATTTTTGACTGCGTGGCCAGATATTCCTGATGCGTGTAATACTGCTGTGAATACCATCCTGCAGCAAAAAATGAAAGTGATAATAACAGAATCCGGACAAAGGTTTTCATGCTCTATTGTAGCATAGAGAGAATAAACCAATATCTAAAAATCCGAAGCGAAAAAGTGATTAAGACAAACCAGAAAAAATGCAGACGGATAAGACCCGAGGCTATTGTTACAGGATCACCGATAATCGGTAAAGGTGACAGGAGTAATGCAGCGTATCCATACTTGTGTGAAAGAGCATATGCCTTTGCGCCTATTTTAGAAGCCTGTATCTTCTCATGCATCAGCTGGTATAAAAAATACCCTAAGAAGTAATTGACGGTAACCGCAAGGCAATTTCCCAAAGAGGCATAGACAAGAGCATCCTCATGCTTCATCCCCAGTTCGACTGCTCCAACAAGAGCAAGCTCGGAACTGAAAGGAAGAAGGGTCGCGGCTAAAAAGCTGGAAAGAAAAAGTCCAAAAGGACCAAAATCATGCATAGTTTCGGATATTGTCGATGACACTTGCTATTAATTTCGCACGTGCTTCCACCGAAGTCCAGGCGATATGCGGTGTTATATACAGACGCTCTTTCGCCTTGACCTTCATCAGCGGATGATCTTTTTCCATCGGCTCTTTGGCTAAGACATCAAGACCGACATAGATCGGCTTCGCATCCATGATATAGGACAGAGACTCCTCGCATACGATACCTCCCCGGCCAAGGTTCAAGAGTACTGCTCCGTCTTTCATCATCAAAAGTTCAGAGTGCGCGACAAGATCCTGGGTCGCAGCATTCAAGGGTGCATGAATAGAGATAACATCACTTTGTTCCAAAATATTGGAGATCGTCTCTCTTTTGTATTCCGCATTGTCATTTTGTCCTGAGGTCGAGTAGTAAGAGACTTCGGCCCCAAAAGCTGTTGCAATCCTGGCCACGCCTCTTCCTATTTCGCCAAGGCCGATGACACCCCACTTCTTACCCTTAAGTTCAAAGAAGGGCTGTGCCACATGGGTAAAGACTTCCGACTTTTGCCATGAACCGTCTTTGACATACTCGTCATAATAACGCGAATGTCCCATCAGGTAAAACAGCATGGAAAAGGTATGCTGGATGACGGAGTCTGTCGAGTAGCCCGCAACATTCTTAACAGCAATATTACGCTCTTTTGCCGCTTCAAGATCGACATTGTTCATTCCCGTAGCCGCTAT
>JBFEIF010000152.1:0-3505 GCA_041553795.1 Sulfurimonadaceae bacterium | reverse complement strand
GCCGTTGTCACAAGGTAGTTTCCGCCAAAGGTAGAACCGTGGTCTCCCGGTTTAAACACATCTTTTTTAGAAGTCATGACGACACCTATCGGAACACCACCGCCAAGCCCCTTGGCCATAGTCACGATATCCGGTTCAATCTCATAGAGATTCGAAGCCAGGAACTCTCCCGTACGATAGACACCTGTCTGTACTTCATCGATGATAAGTAATATGTTTTTTGACTTTAACAGCTTTGCGAGGTTCTGCACCTTAGTCTTGTCCAAAGGCTGAACACCGCCCTCCCCTTGGACCAGTTCGATCATGACCGCGACTGTATGATCGTCGATCATTCCTTCGATCGCATCAATATCTTTCGCATAGGTAAATCCGTCAGGAAATGGACCGAAATAGTTATGCATTGCTTCTTGTCCGGTAGCCTTCAATGCCGTAATCGTACGGCCATGAAACGACTGGTCCAAAGTAATAATCTTGTAGCGTTTGACTTCGCCCTCTACCTCACCGTATTTACGCGCTATCTTGATCGCACCTTCGTTTGCCTCCGCACCGGAATTGGCAAAGAAGCACAGCATATCAAAACCGCTTTGCTTGACGATACGCTCCGCACACTTGACTTGAGGCTCAATGACATAAAGGTTTGAGATATGCGTTATGTTGCTGACCTGATCACAGATCGCCTTGGCTACTCTTTCATTGGCATGGCCAACACTCACAACACCTATACCGGATGTAAAATCGATGTACTCTTTTCCCGCATCATCTTTGATAGTCGCATTCTTAGCACTAACAAAATTTGTATAGTTACGTTTGTAGGTTGGTAATATATATTGACTTTCTAAATCTTTTAACATAGGTAAACTCCTTATTTGAATTCAATTTTATATAGGGTTGAAAACTGCTTTGGCGCTGTGATCAGGATCTCTGTCTTATATGAAGAGATATGTTCTTCATCGCTTAAAGGCCAGATCTTGTCGATCTTATAATCAGTCTCTTGATCATTGAGATAGATCTTTTTCTTCTCAATGCCTTTGAGCTCATCTGAATTTAAAAAGACCGTCAGTTTTGCCTTTGAGACATCAGCCACTTCTGCCAGGTTCATACCCGGCGCTACGACCTGCCCTTCAGTCACATAAAGCTTATACAGGACCATCTTCTCCGCCCGGATATGTTTATCCTTGAGCGAACGTTTCAACTGCTCAAGACGAAAACTGGTATCACTTAGCTGAGAAGCGATCGTCTCGATCTTTTCAAGACTTGAAAGCTGCTGGTTCTGTGTACTCGAAAGATCAAAGAATTCCTTGTCTTTTTCAATATTAGACTTTACAGGAAGGTCTTTTATACGTTCATAATTTTCACTTTTCTTTCTTATCATCACAGAAAGGTTCTTTTCCATCTTACCGTTAAGCTCTAGACTTTTTTGCAGGTTAAGCTTCTTCTCTTTCAAATATGCCAGTTCTTTTTGATCAAGCTCATCATCAATGACAATAAATGCTTCATTGCCAAGCTGTTTACCTTCAAGCGCTTCATCTGATTTCATGACCAGCCCTGAGACATTGGATTGAAGTGTATACCTGCGGAAAGGCTCTGCCTTGGAATAATAGTCCGAAGCCATCAAAGTATATAATAAAGTCATCCATAACAGTATGTTTTTCATAAGCAGATTATACCAAAACCAGCCAAAAAACAGACAGTTTTGCCACTTTCTTGATAAGGCCATTCTTTGGCATAATTACGGGACATCTATGCTATAATTATTTTTAATGCCTAATTAGAGATGGAGAACCTATTTTATGTCACTTATAGATCATGTTGATGCTTCTACACAGCTTGCAAAGAACAATGAAGTCCAGCTTCTCGTCTTCAAAGCTTCTTCGGGTGAAGACACACCCTATTATGCGATAAACGTCTTTAAGACACGTGAAGTAGTCGAAGCAAAAAACCATTTTCTGACACAGATTCCCTCAGCCCATCCGCTTCTTGAAGGTACGATCGTCTTGCGGGGAGTCCAGATCCCTATCCTTAACCTTCCGCGCTGGCTGGATCAGGAGATCTCGCGTGAAGAGATGGCTCATTCGCGCCTGCTTATCTGTGACTTTAACGGGATCATCATCGGTCTTCGTATCATGGAAGCACACCGTGTTATCAAGAAAAACTGGTCAGATATGCATGCACCTGACAGCTACAATATGAACGATCATTCAAAGGTGGTCAATGATACAAGACTTGAAGACGGGAGTATCTGTATGGTACTGGACTTTGAACAGCTTCTTGCCGACGTCATCCCCTCTGCGATGGTCGATGTGGATGAGTCGCCGGCAAACATCAAAGACCTGGTCATCCCGCAAAAACTTCTTGATGGAGAGATTCTCATCGCCGAAGACTCAAAGGTCGCTCAAAAGCACCTTCATCAGATCTTTGCAAAAGCGAACATCAGACATCGTATCTTTAACAACGGCAGACTGTTGATGGAACATATTGACTCCATCCCTGACAAAAGCCTCATCCCGGCTATTATTACCGATATTGAGATGCCCGAGATGTCCGGATTTACTGTCACAAAACTCTTAAGGGAGAATAATCAGACCAGGAATATCCCCATTATCATCAACTCTTCCATGACAGGCGACAACAACAAACGCGAAGCCGAAGCTTTGGGTGCAGATGGTTTTATCAATAAAACAAAAAGTCATAATGTCCTACCCCTGATTATAAATGTGATGCAAGAAAGAGGGATACAGTAAGCACTAGCCGTTTAAAAGCCTGTGAATGATCTTCTCCACGGGGAGAATCTCCTTTATACCCTCAACACTTTTACCCGCCTGAAAAAAGCCTTCCTGTGAATGTTTGCCTTTGACCATACCCTTGAGGTTCTTCAAGGAACGAAAGAGAAAAAAAAGCCGTGCAAAGCTTTTCAAAGAGTTGCTTCTGAGCATCCAAGAAAGTAAAGCATTCGGCTTCAGTCCCAGCTTTTGGATATAGGGTGTATTGATCACACTGACCTCGACCCCTGTCAGGTTCAAAGAACGGACGATGTCTCTAGCTTTGGCCTTCACTATCGCTTCTTTATAGTTCAAAGGCACCCTGCACTCCTCACTTGCTATAAAGGCTGTTCCCATCTGTACTGCCTCATATCCCAGATTTCGCATCTGCTTATAGCCCTCATGATCACCCACACCTCCGGCACAGACCAAAGGCAGTCCCAGATCCTTAAGCGAATCCAATAACTCCTTTGGCCCTTCATTGCCGGCATGCCCGCCTGCCAATGAATTGACACAAATGAGTCCATCGACCTTTGCGTTTAAAGCGACCCTTGCCCACTTCATCTCTGTTACATCATGATAGACTTTGGCACCGTAAGGATAGACCTGTTCTACTACCCAGTCAGGCTTGCCGAGGGATGTTATAAAAAAACGCACCCCTTCATCTAACGCGATGTCAATCCATTCCTTCATCCGTTGCTGATATTTAAAAGAACTCTTCTCTATGAGCACATTCATACCGACTG
>JBFEIF010000151.1:0-3644 GCA_041553795.1 Sulfurimonadaceae bacterium | reverse complement strand
GACGAAAGAGAAATATGGACCTCAGAGCAAAACTTTTATCCGACAAGATCGTCCTTCCCGATACATTCTTCGAGCATGTAGAACGCTATACCGAGCACCTTTTAAAATGGAACAAGATCCATAATCTCACGGGGGCTACCACAAGAAAAGAAGTCGAAGAGCATATTTATGACTCTGTCTTTCCTGTCTCATTTCTGCCTAAGATCAACAATGCGCTTGATATCGGAACAGGAGCCGGTTTTCCCGGGCTTATACTGGCTATGGCACTGCGTTCGACCAAGTTCACTCTCGTCGAGCCTCTGGCCAAGCGTGCTGGGTTCTTGCAGTTTATCAAAGCCGATCTGGGTCTGGACAACGTAGAAGTTCTGAACATGCGTATCGAGCAGGTCCCGCCGATTGCCTATGACTTCATCACCTCACGAGCCGTCACCGAGACACAGACGCTGATGGACTTTGCCCAGCCCTTTATCGTCAAAGGAACACTTCTGCTCTTCTTTAAAGGTGAAAGAGTCTATGACGAGATCCAAAATGCAGAGCACGTCAAGATCATCAAAACAGACAAACGCCATTATCTTTTAATTGAAAGATAACAGCTTATACAACTGCTATTTATCCAATAATCTTTCGAAATCAGCTGCCGGAACAGGTCGTGAAAAAAGATAGCCTTGCCCATAGTCACAACCCATAGCAGACAGAAGACTTTTTTGTACTTCAGTCTCTATACCTTCTGCGATGACCCGAATTCCCAACTTATGTGCCATTACTATCATCGCTTCACACAAAGCCATATCTTGGGACCCCTCCTCCAAGGAACTGACAAAGGATTTATCTATTTTCAAATAATCAATGTCAAATTTTTTGAGGTAGGAAAGAGAAGAATATCCTGTCCCAAAATCATCCAATGAGACCTCCATACCCAGATTACGAAGTTGCAAGAGTTTATCCGTAATACGGCTCTCATCTTCAATCAGAATACTTTCAGTGATCTCTATGACACCGTTCTTTGTCGAGAGTCCAAGTTCATCCAGGTATTCTATCCACTCATCAAGTTTTCTTGCCGATCGAAACTGTACAGGGGATTTGTTAACACTTGTTTGAAACTCAATATTATACTTTTGTTTCCAGTGACTTGTCTGCCGCATCGCCTCTTTAAAAACCCAGTCCCCAATTTCGATTATAAGCCCGGACTCTTCAGCCAAGGGAATAAAATAGTCCGGAGAGACAAGACCGCGTTGCGGATGGTTCCAACGGATCAAGGCTTCTGCTTTTGTTATTTGGCCTGTGTTCAGATTGATTATCGGCTGATAGTAGACTTGAAATTGACCTAAACTCAATGCGCCGTGTAAATCATTGATCAGTATTTGTCGTTTCTCTGCCGCCTCTTGCATAGAAGGTGTAAAATACCGATAGCAACTTCGACCCGATTTTTTAGCCAGATACATCGCCTGATCGGCATTTTTCAATAATGTGGAAGCATCATTTGCATCATTTGGAAAGAGTGTGATCCCCACACTTGCCGAAACATAAACTTGATCTACATCCAACTGAAAGGGTTTTCTTAAAGCTTCGATGATATCTTGTGTGATACGGTCTACCCTAAGCGAATCATTGAGGTCCGTAAAGATAATGGAAAACTCATCTCCGCCAAGGCGTGAAATGATATCAGACTCTCTTACCTGATATTTGATACGCTGCGTCACTTCGACAAGCAAAGCATCCCCTGCTTCGTGTCCGAGACTGTCATTGACTTCTTTAAAATGGTCAAGATCGATGTAGAGCAAGGCAAAGGAACTGTTTGACCTCTTCGACCTTTTAATTTCTTCTTCAAGCCTATCCTGGAACATGCGGCGGTTATGCAGCTTTGTAAGCGGATCGACATTGGCATGTTCCAAGATCAGTTCATCCGCCTTTTTCTTCTCACTGATATCTGTAAAAAGCCCCACGTAATGGTCAACAGAACCAAAGACATTGACTACCGTATTAATACTCAAGTTCTCAGGGAAGATCTCTCCGTTTTTTCTTTTGTTATAGATCTCTCCACTCCAATAACCGGTTCGATTAATACTCTCCCACATCTGTTTGTAATAGCTGCTGTCATACTGTCCTGATGTCAAGAACTTTGGGTTTTTCCCCATGGCTTCGTCTTCTGTGTAACCTGTTATTTTTGTAAAAGCAGGATTAACACTGATGATGTTGTTGTGAATATCAGAGATCAGCATAGCCTGAGAACTGTTTTGATAGATCAATGAGGCCAATTCCCGCTCGGTGATATCAGAGTGCGTCCCTACCATCCTCAATGCTTTGCCATATTCATCACGGCTCACGACTTTCCCGCGGCTTAGTACCCATGACCATCCGCCATTTTTTCGCAAGACACGGTATTTGTTTGTGAAGAACTCTGTCTTCCCTTCAAGATGTGCTTGAAAATCGGCTTCAACCCGTTCTCTATCTGCTTTGTGAATACTTGATTCATCTATATTATCCGCAAGATGATTAGTGACAAAATCAAGTACCGGGATATTGTTATCGGCAAAGAGCAGTTTATCATGCTCGATATCCCAATCCCAAATATTTTCTCCGCCGCCTTCAAGAATGAACTTCCAGCGCTCTTCACTGTGGTGCAGTGCTGTCTCAGCCTGTTTTCGCAATGTCTTTTCACGCATCAGATCCAGCGTACGCGTCGAGAGACTGTCATACATACTGAGGACCGTTTGGATAAGGATCTTCATCGAACCGCTCATCTCATCATTGGCCTGACTTTTTGCATCTTGAAGAGAAGATCCCGATTGAAGGGCTATCACAGCCTTAGCCATACGTTTATCTGAATCCAGAATATGATAGGCAAGCCACTGAGATAGGAAGGAGACGATATCATAGATCACATCGTCCAGAGACTTATGGCTTTTATTCTCTTTTAGGGCCACGACCTTATCAATGAAAGATTCATGTGTCTCTTCATGATCGCTAAACCATTCATCTTCTTTAAAATGAGCTGACCAGATCTTTTCTTCTGTCTTGAAGTGGTAATCAGCATATGCGGCCAACTCATCAAATAGCTCATTCAGGACAACAGCCTCTGAGAGATTGGCTAGATGGGCAGCCAGCCGGTTCAATATCTTTACAAGCTGCTTGTGCTGTTCATCGATAATATCGATACCTGTCTCAAAGTTCTTATTCCAAGGAAAGATCTCGAAATAGATGATGTCATTGTCAGCCATATTTCATCACTTTATGTTTTTCTAGCTACAATCCTATCGTAATTAATCCTGATTGTCACTAAGATGTTTTTGCGCTGACTTCATCTTTTCATAATAGCGCTGATGATATTCTTCGGCTCCCCAAAAGCATCCTGCTGCAAATGTCGCTTTCTTAATAGATCTCTTTGACACGTCCGACTTCTCTACTCATAAGGCGCACTTTGATGCCATGAGGATGGGATGCAGACTTTGTCAGAATATCTCTGACGATACCATCTGTCAATCTGCCCGTATCCTGATCCTCTTTTAAGACAATAGCCACAGACATCCCTGACTTGATGTTCTTTCGTTCACGTCCATCCAGCATCAGGCGCTCTTTGGCGTGTAGGAAAGGATCTTTTTGACCGTCTCGACCGAGCAGAAGAACATCGCGTCAAAAACAGGGTT
>JBFEIF010000150.1:0-3752 GCA_041553795.1 Sulfurimonadaceae bacterium | reverse complement strand
CTTATCGCTCCCATTCTCTATACACTGGATACGCACCTCGACGTTGTACTTGCTTCCGTCTTTGCGCTGATGAATTGTCTCAAAGACCAGATATTCTTTAGAACCCTCGATAAGCGGTTGCAGCAATGCCATGAACTGTGAGCGTGTATAATAAGGTTTTATGTCAATCGGTGTCAGATGTGTCAACTCTTCAAGATTGTAACCAATATTCTTTTGCGCCTTTTTATTGGCATAGGTAAAACAGAGGCTTTTTACATCAAAGATATAGACTTCATTGATGCTGTTTTCGATAATGATCCCCAGTGACTCCAGTTTGTTCTCTGCCTCACGCTGAGTGCTTATGTCCAGAACCGTTCCCATTATCGAGCGCAATGAGCCTTCCGTATCAAATTCCTTTTTACCAGAGCACTGAAGATGGCGGACTGTACCGTCTTTGCGATATATCTTACGGTCTAGAAAATGGAATTCTCCTTTGGAAGAAGACTCTTTCAGGGTTTCCATAATAGCGAGCTTTCCTTCCTCATCAAAATAGGAGAGCAGAATGTCAAAAGTCGGAACAAAACTCTGAGGTTTCTCACCAAAAATACGAAACATCTCATCGGACCAGAAAACCGTATCCCTTTGTTTGTCCCATTCCCACCAACCCAAATGGGCAAGTCTTTGAGCTTCCTCAAGTTGCCACTTGTTTTGCATGTTTTCTCTGTCAATGTATTTTTCTTTGCTAAGCGTGTCATAGATCACCAGTACATCGCCGTTATCAAGTCGGCTGACCCAATTGTTCCGCCATCCGGCTATATCTTCATTCTCATAAAAGGCGCTACAGTGTTTTTCAGAGACACCACTTTCATGAACACGTAAAAGCACATCAAAAAGACCGGACTCTTTGATACGTGGAAAGAGCTCATTCATACTCTTTCCTATGATCTCATCTTTACAGATATGCTCGGTCTTTTCAACAGATGTATTGATATCTTTAAAAATGAAATCACCCTTGCTATGGCTATAGATGATGGTATTTAAGATAATATCCTCAATACTTATCTTCAGATCAGACATATTATAAAACCTTATAGAAAGCTAGATTTTATACCGTACCATACTTTATAATAAAAAGTTCTAAAACAAAATAACTAATTCTCTTTAAGAGAGGGGTGTTTCAGGTCATCTGTCTAGGCAGTTTCATCTACTGACATAGCTCTTCCAGCCTTTGTACACCGTTATCTCCTCGGCACCCTTAAGTGCATCGCTTTCACATAAGAAACCGTACACTGCGCTTCCGTCTTCAAGCAAGACTGTTCCTATGCACAGCGGTGATGCAATCTGCACCATAAAGGCGCCAAAGTTTTCCAGAGGCATTGACCACACTTCAAGTTCCAAAACAGTATCACTTTGGCTGTCACGGATTATTCCCGGACGCGGCGGCAATTTTTCAGGTACGGCATAAAGACGGTAACCCTTTGCGGTAGATGTTTCCTTTTCAAAGCTTGCCCCCAACTCTATGAGTTGATGATTAAGAGGCAAGCCTCTCATTTGCGCGCCGCACACGGCTATTTATATCATTTTAGACATGCCTATCCTTTTGTATAAATCTTTCGCCCAGCTGTAAAAGTTTTTTGTCTTCAAAAGCTTCGGCAAACAGGGTCACACCAAAAGGCAGACCGTTTGCTCTGAACCCTGCCGGAACAGCATAGGCCGAGAAGTCAAGAAGGTTCATAAAGTTGGTGTAGTATCCCAGGTTGGTATTGAGCTGTATCGGATCAGCATTGACTTCATCGATGGTGTAGATCGTTCCTGTGGTCGGTGTCAAAGCAAAATCAATATCTTTCATCAGAATATCTGCCTGACGTTTGTATGCCTTGAGTTTATACTCGGCATTGAAATAATCTTCTGCACTTTTGCTGAGCATAATCCCATGGCATCCAACCGACGTAGATCGTCCATGAGACTTCAAACTTGTCTTTGACTTCTGCCATAAGCGATGAAGCGCCCAGACCCATGACCAGTGATGTGGCAACTAATAGTTTTGATGTAGATTGGAAGATCTGTTTCATAAGTGACTCCTGAATAGGTTTAAATTAAAACACGGCAAAAGGTTTTAAAGTCTCCCGGGCTTTTATCCCTCCGTGCAACCCCTATTCAAGAGGTCGGCAATTCTCGGACCTGACACAGAACATTCTGCCGGAACCCTAGTCGTCTGTTATTGCAAGTGAGGCTTTATAACCTCATGTCATGTTTTCTAGAGATAATTATATAGGATATGACTCTATAAAGTTCAATTTTATGTATAAATTTTAGCCATAACAAATATTTGATCAAAAAACAGTAATAAAAACAGGAAAAACAAAGAAGTCAAAAAAAGAACCCCTTCGAGAGAAGGGGTATGTAGAGAGAGGGTTGTAACTTAGAAGTTATATGTTAAATAAACTTGGAAAGTCGTTAGATCTTCTTGATCACCATCAACTGCACCATCAACATCAAACTTATCATAGATAAGTGCAAGAGACGTATCTAAAGGTCCGTAAGACTTAGACACTGTAAATGCCACTTCATCTAGATCAAAATCAGCTGTGTCATTCTCTGAATGCCAGTACCCTAGGTATAGATCATACCCATCACCTACACTGGTCTCTGCTGCAACTGTATAGGTATCCGCACCTTGAGCTGCAACTGTACCATACCACCACCATACTTCTGTGTAGAGTTGAGTCTGTGCACCCGCACCTTGGCCACGTGTTGCGACGTTTCCAACATACGTGTCACCTTTTTCATCTACAGAAGAGTACGCTGCTGAAAGGTTCACAACATCTTTGATCTCATATCCAAGCATTACAGCATAGGCTGAACTGTCATCATCAGAAGTTTCTGAATCAATACTTGCATACTGTGCACCTGCTGAGATTCCATCCATACTTACATCTGCTTGAAGCCAGTATGCCTCAGCAAACTTAGGCATATCATAGTAATACGCTTTAGCCGTTAATGGCTCGAATGAGTTATTCGTAATACCAAACACTGATGAACCATCATTTGCAAAAGTTCGATACTTACCGTCTGTACCTGTCATCGAACCGCCAGCATTAGCAGTTGTATCATCACCTGAACCATTTGATTTAGCGATCCATGCCGCCATGAGGGTTGTCCCCGGAAGGTCTTCATTCGTTACAACTCCTGCTTCAAAGTTATTTGTCGAAGCACCCCATGCCTCTGTAAACGCCAAAGGTGTATCAAGTGGCATATAACCTATTTTACCCGTCGTTTTACCCACTGTACCTAAAAGCCATGCTTCATCAATAAACACAGCATCATCAATAGTTTCGACATTACCATCTGCATCATATGTTACTTTGTGCGCACCAGACCATACATTTGCCTGAGTAGCAATACTATCTTCTGTATTAAGTGAAGAGACTGCTGTAGCGGATAGACCTGCTGAAACACCTTCGATAAGATCAGCTGTAAGACCTAAGTGAAATGCTGTATCCGCATACGACGCATCTTTGTCAAATATATCTGGTGAAGTCGCATTTTTAAGAGTCTCATCTTGCGTACCATATAGGACCTGTACACTACCACTGACTTTTACATTATCTATAGCATATAGATTCGCACCAAGTAACAATCCTGCAACTAAACTCATTTTAACTAATTTCATTCTATCTCCTGGACTAATTATGTTTAAAACACGGCAAGAGGTTTTTTGGTCTCCGGGCTTTTATCCCTCTGTCTCACCTTATTTTAAATCGATAACTCCT
>JBFEIF010000149.1:0-3775 GCA_041553795.1 Sulfurimonadaceae bacterium | reverse complement strand
TGCATTCTCTAGTGAAATTTTAATATTTTTAAAATGTGTAGTATGCTTTTTACTGTGAGAAAATTCTACCTCGAATTTACTAAATATTTGCTTCCATGATGACTTTTTTTTAATCTTTTTAAAAAATTTGTTTAATAACTCTTTTTTATTTATCTCTATATCCAAGTGGGCAAAGCCTTCCGGGGATTTTTTTAGATTCAGACCTATTCCGCACAATAGGTCATTATCTCTTAAAAATGTGATTGTCCCCCCGATTTTCGTATCGCCAATATAAAAATCGTTCGGCCATTTAAGCCAGACTTTGGAATTTTCCTCGCTCAAACACTCTTTTAAAAGATAAGAAAAATAAATAGATGAAGATTCCAAAGCAAGATCATCCGGAAGGTCATCACGCGAGATCGCAAAGGAAAAAAAGAGGTTGCCATCCAGACCTATCCACGTGTTTCCGCGTGAGCCGATCCCCTCCGTCTGCTTCTGTGCTACGACTGCTACAGGCGAAGTATAATTCCCATTTTTCAGCTGCTCTTTGAGATAGGTCTGTGTCGATCCGAGCTCATTAAACCAGTGTATCTGCACGTTCGAGTCTTTTTCCGTTAAGGTAGGCCTGCATGTCCATCTCGTTTTTAGAGGGAGGCTGGACCCTAAGGATGCGCAGACTCCCTTTTTCACAGCCGACGATGATATAGTCTTTACCTACTTCAAGGACTTCGCCTGCGCGGTGTTCGCCTTCGGAAGATTCCAAAAGCATAGATTTGAGCTTCAGACCGCTTTCCAGGTAAACCCCCGGCCAAGGTGTGTAAGCCCGGTATCTGTTGTAAAGGGAGACCGCATCATCAAAATGTATAAGACCGTTCTCTTTAGAGATCTTACTGCAATGCGTCGAGGCTTCATCATCCTGCTTTTGAGGTGTGAGATTGTCAAAGTCTTTAAGGACATCTACTGTCAGGTCTGCGGCACACTCCGTAAGCGCATCAAAAAGCTCTTCCACCATCATCGTCTCAGATATCGCTACACGAGATATCTTCAAGATATCCCCCGTATCCAGGCCGACGTCCATCAGCATTGCCGTTACACCCGTCTCGCTGTCTCCATTGAGAAGCGCCTGCTGTATCGGGCTTGCCCCTCGGTAAGCCGGCAGGATCGAAGCATGCAGATTGATGCAGGGAGCAAGGTCAAGGATATTTTTCGGAAGGATCTGTCCGTAAGCTGCCACGACAATAAAGTCAGGGTTCAAAGAACGTATCTCTTCTTCTGTCTGGGCTGAACGCAGGTTTATCGGCTGAAAGACCTCTATATCGTTTTCTAAAGCCACCCTCTTTACAGGCGGTGCCGTCAAGACTTTTTTTCTGCCTACGGGTTTGTCCGGCTGGGTATAGACTGAGAGGACATTGATACCGTCCTCTGCAATCAGCCTTTGAAGGATACGCGAAGCGTAATCCGGTGTTCCCATATAGATGATGTTGATCATTTGAAAAGCGTCCCGCCCTTATGCTCGTCATTGAGCAAAAAGCTTTTAGCATCACTGAGGTCAAATCCGGAACTGAGGAACATCTGTTTGTTACGCTGCAGTAAAAAATCTGCTGCCTTCAGTTTCGTTACGATGCCGCCGGTTGCGAACGAGTTGTTCGGTGTGACTGCAGAGCCAAGCTCTTCTTCGGATATGGAGGTGACGACTTTACGGACTTTTGCATCCTCATGCTTATGGGGATCTTTGTCATAGTAGGCGTCGATATCAGAAAGAATGATCAGGATGTCGGCTTCAAAATGATAGGCTGCATGCGCTGAAAGCTGATCATTGTCTCCTAAGACCAGTTCTTCGACAGCCGTGGCATCGTTCTCGTTGATGATAGGAAGGACCCCATGCTCCAAAAGTGTCTCGATAGCGTCTTTGGCACGCTTCACCTGTTCTGGCGAGTTGAAGTTTGAAGCCGTGACTAGGATCTGTGATGTCAAGATATCGTGCGCTTCGAACTTCTTTTTATAACGATTCATAAGCAGAGGCTGTCCGATAGCAGCAAGCGCCTGTTTGTTAGCCAGTATCTTCTTGTCCAGTCTCAACTCGGTATAACCGGCTGCGACTGCCCCTGATGAGACCAATATGACTTCATAGATCTTTCTAAGATCTGCAATAAAGTTGACAAGATTCAGCATGCGCTCCCGCGCGATGCGATTTTGTTCCGTTAGTACAGCCGAGCCGACCTTAATGACGATGCGCTTCATCGATGCTGCGTCACCAGGTCAAATAGTGCCTGAGAAAGGGCTTTTGTGTTCTTGTGCGTGACAGACGAGATCGGCGCGACGACAAAAGGAAGCTCCGGATCATATTTTCCTGTCACATCCGGCATCTGCTCATAATACGGAAGCTCATCGTCAAAGCGGTAACGGTTCGTTTGCGCTGCCTTCAGACCCAGCATCTTGATAAAGGCTAATGTCTTCTCTTCTGCTTCTTCAGGGCTCATCGCATCCGAACGTGTCAGGGCGATCGCATACGAACGTTGTGACAATGTCTTAGAAAAGTTTTCCAGCTCGACACGCAAGGTGTCATACTGATATTCCATGTCATGATACGAAGCAAGGTCGATCATGAACAAGAGTGTCTTAGTGCGTTCTATATGCTGAAGGAACTGGGTACCAAGGCCCTTCCCTTCCGAAGCTCCGCCGATAATACCAGGAATATCCGCCATCACGAAAGAGTCAAAATCACCGATATCCACCTGACCGAGCTTTGGCGTCAATGTCGTAAACTCATAGTTGGCGATCTCAGGACGGGCATTGGAGACCGTAGAAATAAGTGTGGATTTACCGACATTCGGGAAACCGACCAGACCGACGTCTGCCATAAGTTTAAGATCAAGGATCACCTCGCGTGTCTCGCCCGGAAGACCCGGCTGAGCATAGGTCGGTGTCTGGTTGGTTGAAGACTTGAAGTGGGTATTTCCCAATCCGCCCTTCCCGCCGTGCAGGTAGACGAACTCCTGACCGTGTTCCGTCATATCGCAGACGATATCACCGGTCTCTTTGTCGATGACCTGTGTTCCCGGAGGGACGATGACATACAGAGTCTTGCCGGATTTTCCTGTACAGTTGTGTATTCCGCCCGGCTGGCCGTTGTCAGCTTTTGCGTGGTGGCGTCCGCGAAAATGCGAAAGCGTGTGCGTGTTATTGTCGCATTTGAAAGCAAGGTCCCCGCCTCTGCCTCCGTCACCGCCTTCAGGTCCACCTTGTGTTACAAATTTCTCACGGCGGAATGATGCACAGCCTGCGCCACCTTTTCCTGATGATACTGTTATCTCTACGCGATCTATAAACATGGTGTTCCTTATTGTCTTAAAAATGACACCTTCTCGGTATCTCAATATCTTTGCTTATGAAAAGAACAGATCAAAGCGTCGCGCTTTTTATCTCTGGTTCTTCCGAATAATTTAAATACTTAAAACTATACCAATCGATTGCAAAAGTATACTATTAAATGTTGAAACTATATTTTAGAGTTTTTAGAAGAAGATTCTCCGCCGAAGCGGAGAGGTTAATTATGCAGGGATAATTGAAACTTGCTTACGTTTCTTGTCATAACGCTCGAAAGCCACGATACCGTCTACAAGTGCGAAAAGAGTGTGGTCTTTACCCATACCGATGTTCTTACCCGGGTGAACTTTTGTTCCACGCTGACGAATAATGATATTACCCGCACGTACTGTTTCACCACCATATTTCTTAACGCCTAAACGACGTCCAGCAGAATCTCTATTATTCTGTGTACTACCCTGACCTTTTT
>JBFEIF010000148.1:0-3803 GCA_041553795.1 Sulfurimonadaceae bacterium | reverse complement strand
TTCTCAATGTTTCTCGCAGCACCGAAGAAACGTTTCGGTTTATGAAGCGCATTGGCATCCACACCACCCGAAAGGACTTTTCCTGATGAAGGTGTTGCCGTGTTATAGGCACGGGCAAGGCGGGTGATTGAGTCAAGGAGGATGACGACATCTTTGCCCATCTCGACCTTACGTTTTGCACGTTCGATGACCAGTTCGGCCACCTTGACGTGGTTCTTTGCCGGCTGATCAAAGGTCGAGTTGTAGACCTCGCCTTTGACCGAACGCTCCATGTCGGTTACCTCTTCGGGACGCTCGTCTACAAGAAGGACCATCAAGTCTATCTCAGGATGGTTATGCGTAATACCGTGTGCCAGTTCTTTCATCAGCTCTGTCTTACCTGAACGAGGAGGTGCGACGATCAGCGCGCGTTGTCCCTTACCGATCGGAGAGAACATATCAAGCATACGGCCTGTTAGTTTGTCCGGATTGTATTCAAGTTTGATCTGGTCCATTGCGTAAAGCGGTGTAAGGTTTTCAAACAGAGGGCGTTTTTTGCTTTCTTCTGGCGGAAGGTAGTTGATCGCTTCTATCTTCAAAAGAGCGTAATAACGTTCTTGCTCTTTTGGAGGACGTACCTGACCTGTGACGACATCTCCGTTACGAAGCGCAAAGCGTTTGATCTGAGTACTGGATACATAGGCATCATTGACCGAGTCGGAAAAGTTTGTGTCGATACCGCGTAGGAAGCCGTACCCGTCAGCCATTATCTCCAGGATACCTGTGAAAAGAATAAATCCGCCTTTGTTGGTCTGCGCTTTTAGGATCTCGAACAGAAGGTCTTGACGTTTAAGTTCGTTGGGGTGTTCGACTTTAAGCTCTTCAGCGATGACGATAAGGTCATTGAGGGGTTTTGCACGAAGGTCATCAATGTTGTAGCCTTCGACCGGTACATGGGTTCTATTGGTGTTATTGGTAGTCTTTTTCTTACTGTTGGTAGAGTTTTCGCTCATTAATGCCTCGTTTGGGAGTTGTTTTGGTGAAGAAATATCGGTTAACCGAAAGGTTTTCTTATCTTGAAGTGCAGCGCATGGCTGTGAAAGGTGTTTTTAAATATGGCCGTATTTTATACTAAACTTGGTAAACATGTCAAGCTTATAAGCAAATATAAAGCATACCATTAGCTTTCACTTAGCTCAAATATGATAAAATCTCACAAATTTAAATGGGCCGGTGCTATGAATAATCAACTGTTTTTTACTACAAAGATCAATGAAGAGTTTTCGAGTATACTCTCAAAAGAGAGTGAATATATAGGCTTTTACCATCTTCCTGAAGCTGACACGAGTGTCTATAAAGAGTATGCGAAGACAGTCACACAAAAAGATATTGTCGTTGTTGGAATAGGCGGATCAGCCCTTGGTACTTTGGCGATCTACCATTTTCTTGGACTGGGGCAGAACTTTAAGAAGAATCTACATTTTATAGATACCACCGATCCTTTGGTATTAAAACAGAAGGTCGATTTGATCGACCTGGACAGTGCATTGTTCCTGATCGTCTCGAAGTCAGGTTCGACCGTGGAGACGATAGCCGCGCTGAAATATCTGCAAAGCTTTGTCCCTATCTCCAAAGAGAATTATGCGGTCATCACGGATCCGGGTTCAGCCTTGGAGACATTCGCCGGTTCCTATGATCTTAGAGTCTTTAATATGCCGGCAAATGTCGGCGGACGTTTTTCTGTTCTGTCTGCGGTAGGTCTGGTCCCCTTGGCTATTATCGGTGTGGATATTGATGCACTTCTTAAGGGTGCCAAAAATATCAAGGACTCCTTTTTTAAAGATCATGGCTATTGCGAAAAGCTGCTGACCAAAGGGACGTATTATGCGCAAAAAAGCAACTCTTACAACATCAACTGTCTGTTTTCCTATTCGGAAGCGTTTAGAGAGTTCAATGCCTGGTATGTACAGCTTTGGGGAGAGAGTCTTGGGAAGCTGCAGCGCCATTCTCAGCTTCATGTCGGTTTGACACCGGTAGGGCTTATAGGACCGACAGACCAGCACTCCTTTTTACAGCTGATCGTTGATGGAAAACGTGACAAGACGGTCACCGTCATAAAAATAAAAGATTTTGAAAATACGATCAAAATCCCGGATGTGACATTGCCGGCCCTAGAAAAACTGGATATCTTAAACGGCTACGGTTTTGCAGAGCTGATCAATATGCAGGCAGATGCGATGATCGAGTCCTTGGAGAGTCTGGAGTTCATTCCCTTGGATGTGATCGAGATCGAGAAGATAGATGAAGAGACTATGGGTGAACTTATCTACTATTATGAACTGCTGACGGCACTTGTCGCTCAGATGCTTGATATCGATGCGTATGACCAGCCGGGGGTTGAGATGGGCAAGATCATCTTAAAAGAAAAAATGAACAAGGATAAAAGATAATGCATGTATTGGTAACCGGAGGGGCGGGGTATATAGGATCTCACGTAGTAAAACAGCTTATAGAAGACACGGATTACAGCGTTACGATCCTGGATAATCTTTCCACGGGACATAATGTAACGGTCGAAAGTCTGGCTAAGATCTTTAAAGACAATCAAAGAGATGGCAGGACATTCAATTTTATCAAGGCCGAACTTGCCGACTTTGTAAATGTTGATAATATCTTTGCAAATAACACCTTTGATGCCTTGATTCATTTTGCAGCGAGTATCGTTGTGCCTGAATCGGTTGAAAACCCTTTGAAGTACTACATGAACAATACCGTCAATACGACGAATATCATCAATATGTGCGTCAAGCACGGTGTCGGCAAGATGATCTTCTCTTCGACGGCAGCGGTGTATGGGGATGCTAAAGAGAGTCCGGTCAAAGAGATGACACCGACGGTACCTATCAACCCTTACGGCTGGAGCAAGTTGATGAGCGAGCAGGTGATCAGAGATGCCTGCGCTGCGTATGAAGGTTTTGATGCGGTCATCCTTCGCTATTTCAATGTCGCGGGTGCGGATGCCCAGAACCGTATCGGGCAGAGTTTCCCTAATGCGACCCATCTTATCAAGGTAGCGGCACAGACGGCTATAGGACAACGAGAGAGGATGTCTCTTTTTGGCGAGGACTACGCGACCAAAGACGGGACTTGTGAACGTGACTACATCCATGTCGATGATCTGGCTGCAGCCCACTTGAGAGCTTTGGAATATTTGGATGAAGAGACAAAAGAATCACCGAGTACTTTTAATGTAGGCTATGGACACGGTTTCAGCGTTGCTGAGGTGATCGAGACGATGAAGGAAATCTCGGGAGTCGATTTTACAGTCGACAAAGTCCCAAGACGTGCAGGCGACCCCGCAATTCTGATCTCGGACAACTCTAAAACGAAAAAAGTCCTGCGTTGGGAGCCAAAGTTTGATGATATCAAGCTGATCTGTCAAACGGCACTTGATTGGGAAAAGAAAATAGACAAACAATAGAAGTATCTGCTTCTATTGTTCACATCCAGACCAACTGCCTGCCATATTTTGATCCCTTTAATGCTTTTGCAAACAATAAGCCTGTATAAGATAAAATTACAAAATTTTTTAATTAGGGATACGTATGTATTTATTCACATCAGAAGTCGTTAGTCCAGGCCACCCTGATAAATGTGCAGATATCATTGCCGACAGTATTGTTGACCACTTGATCATGGAAGACCCGAAATCTCGTGTCGCTTCCGAGGTCTTTGTCGCAGGCAAACATGTCATCATCGGCGGTGAAGTGACGACACATGCCAAGGTCAATGTCGAAGGCTATAAGAAGATAGTCTTGGAAGCT
>JBFEIF010000147.1:0-4037 GCA_041553795.1 Sulfurimonadaceae bacterium | reverse complement strand
GTTAACGTTAACTTAACAGTTCTTATTATAATATAACGGAATTCAAAAAAAAGGGTGTGAATGTTAAAACTAGTCTTATCGATGGTCGTACTGTTTTCCTTGTCGCAGGCAGCAGGTTCGGATTATTACCGTGCGAATGCCGTTGCAAAGGATGCTTTTAAAGGTCTGGATTGTGAGTTTGATGATTGTCCAAAAGAAGAAGTGAAACCAAAAGTCGTTGAAAAGATCGTCTATAAAGACAGGCCTGTCGAAGTTGAGAAGGTCGTCGAGGTAGAGAAGATCGTAGAAAAAGTAATCTATAGAGACAGACCGGCACCTGTGATTGAACCAGAAGAACCCTCACCTGTAGTCAAGGTACAAGAAGATGTGACTAATGATGCACTCACTTATAACAAGGCTTTCTTTGATGTACATGCCAAAAGCCAGGCGCCGATGCTTGATTTTATTACCTACACGCCTAGAGCCTCTTTCAATGTGGCTCAGTTCGTAGACACGGTAAGCAAGATAAAAGAAGAGTATACAAAGGTCTATATTCATGGAAGCATTCAGGTGCCTGACTCGATAACGACAGATGAGGTCTATATCAATGCCGGTGAAAAATACTATTATGGATATTACAGCTATTGGAAGAAAGAGATCTATTACAACGGCTCGACGACACGACAGAACTCAGACTATTTTTTAGTCGGTGTCAAAAAAGATGCCAGCGGTGTGAGGTATGTCGATTATAAGATATACATTTTGTTGGAATACCCATGGAAGATTGATGCATCGGAAGAAAACGTGGCTCCGAACACCTTCCACTTCTCAATGGCTCCAAAAGTCAGAGGTTTTAAAGAGAAGTTTGTACCTGCGAAGATCTTTATCAAAGAAGACAGCTAAGACAAGGGGCAGTTTTGCTGACCCTCTACTATTTTAAATACATTCCATTCTCTTTTACTTCGATCTTTCCTGCATCGATCAATGCCGTCAGGGCGCGTTTATAGGCTTTTTTACTCAGTCCAAAGACGTTTTTGATATCTTCGGGATCGCTCTTGTAGTTGTAAGGGAGTTTCCCCTTGTTCTCTTCAAGCATCTTCATTATCTTGGCTTCTCCTGCATCGGAGCTTTTATCACCTATACGCTGTAGAGCAAGATCGAGTTTTCCGTCAGGCCGGGATACTTTCAGGTAGGCCTTACGCGTCTCGCCGACTTTCACATCTTCAAAGATCTCGTTATGAAAGATCATGCCTTCATACATGTTGTTGACGATACATTTGTAACCCATAGGCGTCTTTGCCATCACAAGGATAGTGACTTCGTTATTGGGCTTTAAGACCTGCTTGTGAAAACGCAGATGCTGAGTCAGACGCTCTGAACCGATAAGCCGGTGGGTCTTTTCGTCATAGTTGACGTACAAGATGCGTTTTTCGCCGACTTTGAAGTCGCTTTTTTGATGCGTTTTCGGGACGAAAAGGTCTTTTTGAAGCCCCCAGTCCACAAAGGCGCCGAAGTTTGTCACATCGACGACTTTAAAGAAGCCATATTCATTTATCATGGCGACAGGTTTTTCCGTAGTTGCGACGATGCGGTCTTCAGAGTCATTATAGACAAAGACCTTTATCTCATCATCGACTTTCATCTCTTTGGTGACGTACTGGTTGGGAAGAAGGACATCTTTCCCATCTTCTGCCATCAAGAAGATGCCAGGATCAGTAAAACGGTCAACGCGGAGGGTATTTGTGCTACCAAGCACTAAGTGTTCATTAATCATAATAGAATTGTATCTAAAGGTAGTGCGGCTTCGCCTGAAACTTTTTTACTTTCGTAAAAATCGCCACGGCTAGTTTTCATAAGCGGATCATAGTGCAGACAGGGTGACGTTGGGCTTCTTTCCGGCAGAACCCTGTGGGCTAAAGATGCCCTCTTATTTTTGTTTTCCAAAGATCAGGACGGGTCCGAACTTCCAACCCCAGAATATAAAAAGCACAAGCCACAAGCTCAATGAGAGATCAAACAGCCACAGCATCCCAAGATCAAATCCAAAGACAAGAGAGTAGAGCAGTCTGAATACGACGAGGACCTGAGTAAGGTAGAAGAGCTTGAGGGTAAGACTGTCGGCATGGGGCGGCTGCCCGGAATGTCCAAGCGTCACACGTGTTCCGAATCCGATGATGATAGTGGTCAAAAAACCAAGGGCCAACAGGTGTCTGTCGACAAACATAAAACCGGTGTGCAAATAGATTTCGCCGAGCTGAAAGAGAGCACCGATTATAAGGGCAATAGGCATCCAGTAAAGAGCGATATGCAGGATCTTCAATATATTGGGAGCCTGTTTGAAAGAGAGTTTCCAATTGATTATCTCTGTAAGGACATAGATGCCCAGGACAAGAGAGATAGCAGCTTCAGCCAGGGGAAGATGGAAGATGGAAGCCAGGCTTTTGGAGATAAAACTTATAAAGACAATGAAAACAAACTTGGGACGCTTGGGCATCATCGAATGCGAGAAGAAAGGTACCATCCTTTGGGCTACGGTAAAGGTCATAAATACCAGATAGAGATTAAAGGCAAAGGGAAGGGCAAAGATCTCCCAGTTTAAGAGGATCTCCAATATCCACACCCCGTGTGCCGCGGTACCGATATACAAAGAGGTCAAGATCCAAAAAGGATCGTCTTTGAGTTCAGCCTGGGCCGAGGTAAAAATACGCTGGAGCATATACAAGAAGACAGCCTGTCCAAGAAACAGAAGTGCCATGCCGCCGAACATCAGTTTCTCAGACGCAAACAGACCGGCTGCGACCATGATGGAACCCAGCTGATAAAGAAAAAAGGTACGGATGTAATAAGGCTTTTTAACGGGTTCACTCTGGCAAAAACGCGAGAAGGTCGTGTAGAGGAAACCGATAAAGAACTGAGTGAAGACAATAAAGATCAAAGAGTAGGCATGAAACATAGAGGGCGTCAAAAAGGTATGTGAATCACCTTTTAGCATCATCTTGTAGGATGCCATAAAGATGAGCATCACTATAAGCGCCCAGATGATTCCAGCCACGAAAAAAGGCTGATGAGGCTGGGATAAGAAATAATTTCCTTTGGCGGATGGACTCGGTTCGTCTATTGAAAACTGCTGCATGGTTCAACTTCTTTTCGCGTATGTTTTTTGCATGATATGATATAAGAGATAAAAACTACTTGATAAGAGATAAATATTCTTGTAAAGTCCAGGTCTCCTCCGGTTTAATATGCTTTCTGGTTGTCACCCCAGAAAATATTAAAAATATAGAGGATACCAATGATAATAGGCGCCAAATAAAGTATTGTATATAAATCTGTTTCCATATCTTGCTCCTTAGTTTCGGTACTTTTTAAGAGATCCCTATGACTCTGTTTCTGCCTTGATCTTTTGCTGAGTACAGGGCCGTATCCACTCTTTTCAATAAGGACACTTGATCATCATTTGCATGAAGCTGGGTGACTCCAAAACTGCAGGTGACATTGACATCAGGCAAAAACTTGTAGTCCTGGATAAGGCGTCTAAACTTTTCGGCAAGTTTTCTGGCATCCTTATGTTCCGTCTCAGGCAAGACCAGTATAAACTCTTCACCACCCCATCGGGCAAAGATGTCTGAGGTCCGGATATTATGCGATATCAATTCGCTGATCGTAGTCAAGACTGTGTCCCCGGCATCGTGCCCATGGTTGTCATTGATCTTTTTAAAATGGTCAATATCAAAAAAGATAATACTCAGGGGCAATCGGTAGCGAAGTGAAAGCTGGACAGACTTCTCCAGAATAATATTAAGCTTGTTCCTGTTTGCCAAACGGGTAAGCGGGTCTGTCGTAGCCAGAAGTTCAAGGGCTTTTGATGTACGTTGTTGCGAGAGGACACAGAGGACAAGTACAAGGGCAAAGAAAAAAGAGAGGAGACCTGCAGCCAGAAGTTCCGCATCAAAGGTCTGCTCTATCAGCTTGACAGTATTGTTCTTCTCATATGAGATATAGTAGGCCACCTGTTTTTTTTCGACGTTGTAGATAGGGATAAACATAACGATGTAGTC
>JBFEIF010000146.1:0-4071 GCA_041553795.1 Sulfurimonadaceae bacterium | reverse complement strand
GGTTTAATGCACTTGCCCCTGAGTATAAGAATAGTCCATGCTGTTATCTTTTATAAAGCTTGCAGACTTAATCTCTATTGTGTGGAGTTTTAAAGAGGTGCTGTGAGCAAAAATATTTTCATCACTGTTCTCCTTTGCATAGGTTTAATGCACTTGCCCCTGAGTATAAGAATAGTCCATGTTGTTATCTTCTATACAGCTTGCAGATTTAATCTCTATTGTATGGAGTTTCAAAGAGATGGTGCGAGCAAAAACATTTTCCATACCTGATATCGTACGGTTAGACCGATAATAATTATGTGTTATTCCTCTACAATCGCATGATATGGCTCTTTTCTCTTTCAAGCTATGAGTCTAATATAGCTTAGACATACTAAAATACTTTTAAGTATATTGTCTTGCCTTTAGCAGTCAATAAAGGACCTTATTATGCGATTGAATGATATTATTGTTGATTACGTCAAAAAGATCATTAAAGAAGACCGAAAAAATATCTTTCATCTGTTTTATTACTCTATCATCGATGCCATTCTTGTTTTGTCGATCCCCCTTGCATCGGCGATCGTCATCAACAGTGTATTGGCCCATGCTTCGCTCTCCATTGTTGTCTTAGGCTCTATCGTACTTCTTCTATTTGTATTTATAACCATTCTGCAACTACTTAAAGAGTATATCGTCGAAAAGTTTCAACAAAAGGTCTTCCTTAAGACGGGAATAGAGATCGCGGCAAAAGCACTCAATCTAAACCATGAAGATAGTGATGATCAGGTCAAGCATGGAAAATTGATGAACTACTTTTTTGATATTACTTCGATTCAAAAATTTTTTCCTATTCTCTTGCTCGACGGCTTGGGGCTTATTGTCAAAATCCTTGTCAGTCTTCTTCTGCTGCTTGCCTTTGATCCCATTCTGTTTGGAGCAGGTACTCTCTTTTTCTCTATTTATATTGTCACCTTGTTTCTTCTTGGACACAATGCGGCACAAAGCGCCTTAAATCGTTCAGATGCAAAACACAGCACTATCTACTTTTTGCAGCATATCAATAAAGAAAAGGGTACTCAAAACGAGGTCCTCTCGAAATTCAACAGCTATTTGACTACCTATGCCCAGGCCAGACAAAAGTTGTTTGAGATCATCATCAGACAGTTGGGATTTACTTTTTTTGCAGAAGGGTTCATCTTCAGTATGTTTTTGATCATCGGAGGCTATCTTGTCATTCACGGGAGTCTGCCTTTGGGCGAGTTTGTCGCAGCAGAGATTGTCGTGACCTCTATCACCTATGCATTAAAAGGCTTCGCAAAACAGCTGGACTATATCTATGACATGATCGAAGGACTTTATAAGGTCAATAAATTGTCTCTGGGCTTAGAGGATAAAAAACATGGATAAGTTTGAATTTGATTCACTGCAGCTTGTTCAGACAAGCCCTTTTGTCAGCCGCATAGGACGTTTTACTTTCGTTCTTATTCTTTTTTTTATAGCGATTCTTTTTTTACCCTGGAGACAGACAGTCGAGGGTGAAGGCACTCTGATCGCCTATGATCCCACAGAGAGGACACAATCCATCTCGACTCCTATTGACGGTTTTATTGATACCTTTTATGTCTCAGAAGATGAACATGTCAAAAAGGGAACGAAACTTTTTGATATGATCGATCCTGACAAAGAGTACAAGACACGTGTCTATAAGATGAAAGAGGATTTTGAACAGCAGCATAAAAACACAGAAAACGAACTGGTCGTACTCAAACAAAAAGATGTCAGTCTTCTTAACCAGAAAAAAATACGTACAGAGTTATATGATAAGCGCTATATCCAAGCAGAAGAGCAGTTGAAAAGTCTGCAGCTTAAATACACTGCAGAAAAGAAGAACTATGAAGTCTCGCTCAATCACTTTAATCGAATAAAACAACTCTATCTTCAAAAGATAGAATCTAAAAAGAACTTTGAAAAAGCAGAAAACAGTTATATCAATGCGAAAACACAATTTGACAAGATAGAGATAGATATAGAAGTCCAAAAACGCCACCTCTCCATCATCAAACAGGAGAAGAGACAGTTCCTAGAAGAGATCGGCAATCAGATAAGAACACTTGAGAACACTATGCTTTCAGTGGAGACACGTTTAAATATTTTAAAAAGAGACTATGAGAAACATTTGACTGAGATCGCCCGGTATGAGACATCTGCAGTCGTTTCACAAAAAGACGGTTTTGTCATGCGGGTCTTGGAAAATGACAAGAACACCTACATCAAAAAAGGCCAGCCGATTTTGCGTTTTTCACCCGATGTCACGACAAGTTCGCTGTTGCTGAAGGTCTCCGACTTTAATATGCCGCTGATCAAAGAGGGGCTTCCTGTACGGATCAGATTCCATGGATGGCCAGTATTGCACATTCCCGGATGGCCGGCAATACGATTTGGTACCTTTGGAGGTATCATCAAAAAAGTCGATCCGGTCTTGCATGAACCGGGTGCCTACTTTGCCTATGTCGTAGAAGACCCGAACGAGCCCTGGCCTTCCAATCAGAAGCTGCGGGTCGGTACAAATGCAACGGCATGGGTTGCCCTCTCCGATGTGCCTATTTGGTACGAGATCTGGCGCTTATTGAATGCATTTCCTTCGAAGATGGTTACCCCGGAGAAAAAATAATGCAAAAAACACTCCTAAGCTACAGCATCTGTATATTTCTTTTTTCACATGATACTTTGTGCAAAGAGCTCTTTACTCTTGATCATCTCGAAGACTACCTAACAAAAGACAACCCCTATATCTATGGTGCGATAGGACAGCAATACATCGATACCGCACGTATTCAAACAGCTCAGGGGAATTTTGATACAAGGCTCTCTACGGACTATGATAAAAAAGATTATCCAGTGAGTGAGGGTGAGTTTTCCGATATAGCTTTGAGCAAGCCGACAGAAAACGGTACGGAACTGATTATAGGATACAGAAAAGCCGAAGGCGTTCAAGAGTACAACAATATTAAAACCGGCAGTGACGGTGAATTCCGCGTTGGCCTTAAAGTCCCTGTCTTTTCGCTCTTGAACGGGATGAACGAAAACAGATACCAGCTCGATGCTACAAAAATAAATGCTGCAAGATCGACCTTTGACGCACAGAACAACCTGCGAAACCTCTATGCTCACATTGTCATCTCATATTATAGACTTCTGTATTCTCATGAACTGGTGACACTTGAAAGTCAACTCTTGAACAAGGCCAAAAAAAGAGATCATTTCATTACCCGAAGAGTCCACTCGGGAGACCTTCCCGAGCTTGCGATACTTGAATCAAAACAGCAGATGATAAGTCGTGAGCAAAGGGTCCATATCGCACAAAACAGTTACAGACAGGCTCTGCAGATCTTTTTAAAATATATCGACCTGTCCAAAGATGAATTTGATCTAAGGTATACGCTTCCCTCCTTGCAGATGTTAAAAAAAGAGAAGACGACGGTACAGGATCTGATCGCCAAAGCACTGCAAAGCAGGCCTGATCTGAAAGCTTTAGCCTATAAAGGGAGCAAATTGGACCTAGATACGGCCTACAACTCCCTTTCCCAATACCCTACACTCAACCTCTTTGCGTATGGCGTTCATGATCTGAACTATGGTGAGGGCATAAAGGTTGGGTTTCAATTCACTATTCCCCTGGAAAGACGGGCTTATGAGGGTAAGAAGAGTGAAATACAAAAAAGCATCTCACAGCTTGAAGAAGAGAAGAACCGGCTGATCCTGGAATTGAAAACAAACCTGAGCAATCTGATGTATTCCTTGGAGACGATCAATAAAAACATAGATCTGAACAATGAAGAGACCCAGATAGCTGATTTACTTGAAAAAGCTGAAAATAAAAAGTATGAAGCGGGTTCAAGCGATCTCTTTCAGGTCAATCAACGTGAGATGGGAGCCTTGGAAGTCAAAAAAAAGCAATTGGAATATTATTTGAATGCCTTGATCATCCAGCAGGAGATAAAAAAAGAGATGGGAGAGTTCATCACACTTTAACAAGTTTTTTTCTCCAATCGGTCTGTCGAGAGGGGTGTTTGATGATGTCTAAAGTGC
>JBFEIF010000145.1:0-4152 GCA_041553795.1 Sulfurimonadaceae bacterium | reverse complement strand
GAGAAATACAGAGAACTCGGCTGTGTTCCCGGAGGTGCGCGCAAGAACTTTATGAGCTACGGCCATAAGATCAGCGAGATGACACAGCAGCAGCGAGAGATACTCTGCGATGCACAGACCTCGGGCGGACTGCTTGTCATCGTTAAGAAGACAGGTCTGGATGCCTTTTTTGAGACGGCAGAGAAGTCCGGACTGAGACTCCAAGCGATCGGTGAGACTTTGGTAAAGGGTGACCACCTGATAGAGGTCCGCTAGATGGCTGAACTCCCGTTAAGTTCTGATTTCAAATCTATCGTCTTAAACGCGACGCCGCTGATAGACGTTCGCGCTCCGGTGGAGTTTAAGAACGGTGCCTTTCCCAATGCTGTCAATCTTCCGCTTATGAATGATGAAGAACGCCACCGTATCGGTATTCGTTATAAAGAGGAAGGCAATGCTGCTGCGGTCAAGCTCGGACATGAACTGGTCTCCGGAAAGACGAAAGAGAGCCGTATTCAGGCCTGGTCGGATGCGATAGCAGCCCAGCCCGATGCCATGCTCTACTGTTTCAGAGGGGGGCAGCGTTCGAAGATCTCCCAAGAATGGATCAGCCAGAGCGGAAAAGAGATCACACGCTTAAAGGGCGGATACAAGGCGTTTAGAAACTACCTGATACAGGAGACAGAAAGATCTACAGAGCGTTTCAAGCCTATTGTCCTGGGCGGTCGTACAGGTTCAGGAAAGACTATTCTGCTGAGAAAAGTGGCAAACTCTGTCGACCTGGAAGCATTGGCCAACCACAGGGGCTCGGCATTTGGACGAAAGATCATCCCTCAGCCGACACAGATAGACTTTGAGAATGCTCTGGCCTATGATCTTATCCGAAAACTCGAAAGAGGCTTTGGGACACTTGTCTTTGAGGATGAAGGGAAGAATGTCGGAAGTGTCTATCTGCCGAAATCCTTTGCCCTCTATCTGGCCGAGGCCCCTCGTATCATTCTTGAGACATCGACTGAGGAACGCATCGAGACGACCTTTAAAGAGTACGTCATCGAAGCTCAGCAGATATATAAAGATGCCGGCTATGAAGACTCTTTCAAAGTCTGGAAGGACGATATACGAAATGCCATGGGTCGGATCATGAAGCGGATCGGTAGCGAACGACACAAACAGGTCTGCAATCTCTTTGAAGATGCTGTTATCCAGCAAAAAAGCAGCGGGGAGCTTGAAGGTTATAAGGCGTGGGTGGATTATCTTTTACAGGAATATTATGATCCGATGTACGATTACCAGATCCAAAGACGCTCGGAGCAGATAGTTTTCAGAGGTTCGGCTGAGGAGATCCTGGCCTATCTGGATAAAGTATAAAAAACGTTAAGAAAAGCCATCTGTAATTTTTTTACTTCATCCTCTATAAAGCATATTTTAGGTAACATCACGAAATTTTTGGAATATTTTTCTTAATAAACACAATGTAGGATAGTTTGATGGACGCGATTGCGATTAGACATAATGATGAGATAATAGATTTACAGACAGCCGCAGCACTAGGTGTTGAGGGTGAACCAATAGAGTTGGACAACTCTCCTGAAGCACTGGATGTACTTCGTCACTCGACAGCTCACCTTATGGCTCAGGCAGTAAAATCACTTTATCCTGAAGCAAAGTTCTATGTGGGACCGGTTGTCAAAGAAGGTTTCTACTACGACTTTAAGGTTGATTCCGAGATAGGTGAGGGTGACCTTAAGCGTATCGAAAAGCAGATGCTCTCTTTTGCAAAGAAAAAAGTTGATATCGAAAAATATGAGATAACGATGGATGAGGCAAAGGAAAAATTTGCCAATGACCACCTGAAACTTGCCGTGATGGAGCGTATTCCTTCCAATACAGTCTCGATCTACAAGCAGGGTGATTTTGAAGATCTTTGCCGCGGACCGCACGTCCCGTCTACAAAACATATCCGTTTCTTCAAGCTGACAAAGATCGCAGGTGCCTATCTTGGTGGTGATTCTAAGAACGAGATGCTGACACGTATCTACGGTATTGCATTTGCCGATAAAGAGTCTTTGGCAGCACACCTTGAGATGATCGCAGAAGCAGAAAAACGTGACCATAGAAAGATCGGTAACGAGATGAAGCTTTTTACTTTCCGTGAAGAAGTGGGCGGAGGTCTTCCGATCTGGCTGCCTGCAGGTGCACGTATGCGTTCACGTCTGGAAGGGCTTCTTTTCAAAGCACACCGTAAGCGCGGATACGAGCCGGTACGCGGTCCGGAGATCTTGCGTTCGTCTTTATGGATGACATCTGGACACTACCAGAATTATGGCGAGAACATGTATTTTACGACGATCGACGAGCAGGAGTACGGTGTCAAACCGATGAACTGCGTCGGTCATATCAAAGTGTATGAGGATGACCTTCATTCCTACCGCGATCTTCCGTTGAAGTATTTTGAATACGGTGTCGTTCACCGTCACGAACTAAGTGGAGCACTTCACGGTCTTTTCCGTGTACGTGAGTTTACACAAGATGATGCACACATCTTCTGTACAGCAGATCAGATCGAAGAGCAGATCATCGAAGTCGTTGACTTTGTCGACAAGATCATGCAGACATTTGAGTTTGATTACAAGATGATGATCTCGACGAAGCCTGAAAAAGCGGTCGGTGATGATGAAGTTTGGGAAATATCAACAAATGCTTTGAAGGCTGCAATGGATAAAAATGCGCTTACGTACGAGATCGATGAGGGCGGCGGAGCCTTCTACGGTCCTAAGATCGACATCAAGATCACCGATGCGATCGGACGTGAATGGCAGTGCGGGACTATCCAGCTTGACTTCAATCTTCCGGAGCGTTTTGAACTTGAATATACAGGCGAAGGAAATGACAAGATCCAGCCAGTTATGATTCACAGAGCAATTTTAGGTTCGTTTGAGCGTTTTATTGGTATATTGACAGAACATTATGCGGGAGAATTCCCAATGTTTATCGCTCCGACGCAGGTTGCAATCATTCCAATTGCGGAATCACACAACGCCTATGCGAGAGAATTAGCGGGTAAACTTATTGATCTGGGCGCAGATTTTGAGATCTTCGATAAAAACGACAGTCTTAACAAACGTATTAGAACGGCAGAAAAAGGACGTGTTCCGATGATCATTGTCTTGGGTGATGACGAAGTCGCCAACAAGACAGTCGCGATTCGTGACCGTAGGTCAAGAGAGCAGTCAAACGCAAGTGAGACTGACTTTTTAAGTATGATACAAACCAAAATTAATGAGGTACATTTTTGAACAAAAAAGATCAAACCATAATGAACGACGATATTCGCGTTCCAGAAGTCCGCTGTGTAATAGACGGCGCAGAAGCATTGGGCATCGTCCCTACAAGTGAAGCAAAAGCAAAAGCGGATGAGATGGGTCTGGACCTGGTTCTGATCTCTCCGGACGCGAAGCCCCCTGTTGCAAAGATTATGGATTATGGTAAGTTCAAGTACCAAGAAGAAAAAAAGAAAAAAGAACAGCGTAAGAACCAGGTAAAGGTCGAGGTCAAAGAGATCAAGCTGTCGGTGAAGATCGCTGACAATGATATCTCTTATAAGATCAAGCATGCCCGCGAGTTCTTGCAAGAAGGCAAGCACGTAAAATTCCGTGTTTTCCTTCGCGGACGCGAGATGGCCCATCCTGAAGCGGCAAAAGCCGTGTTGATGAAAGTATGGCCAATGGTCGAAGACCTGGGTACTATGGATAAGACTCCGCGTCTAGAAGGCCGTTACTTTAATATGCTGGTACTTCCGCACAAAAAAGAGGGACACAAATAGTCCCTCACTCTCAAGTCTGACTTGAGATATTCTTTTTCTTGGCTAAAATAAGCCATTCCTCTTTTAATATAAGCAAAATCTCGGTATAATTTCAGACTCATTTTACGTAACCACGTAGAGTAATATACACGAAAGGTCAAAACGATGCCAAAAATGAAATCTGTAAAAGGCGCTGTAAAGCGTTTTAAAGTTAAGAAAAATGGTCAAGTAAAGCGCGGAACAGCGTTTAGAAGCCATATTCTTACTAAACAAGATGCTGGTACACGTCGTAATCAAAACAGCCCTAAAGTTGTTGCGAAAGTAGACGCAAAAAACATCAAAGCAATGATCAACTAGAACACTCTGTTCTG
>JBFEIF010000144.1:0-4215 GCA_041553795.1 Sulfurimonadaceae bacterium | reverse complement strand
AAGCCGGATGTTTGGCAATACAGGAACCGGGTGCTTGATATTGACCCAGGCATAGACTCTGTTCTCATCGCTGTATCCGACATCACTGTTGGAAAACGAAGGCAAGTCCTGATATTGGATGTGCCCCTCCGGGTCCTGATTCCAGATCCCGACTCCCGCGTCGACATGCACTACATCAGCTTCTGCAAGAGTTCCTAAAAGTCCTGCTGTCAATAACATTTGTAAAAATCTTTTCATGAAACATCCTTTTGTCTTTAGACAATCATAACACAAAAATATTTCTAACACTAATTACTTTTATTGGGGAAAACTAGATAAAGAGGAAAATGGAGAAAGCTATTAAAACGTAAAAGATCAAAGGGAGCCAAAGCTCCCCATTCAGTTAATTAAAAACGACCGACAATACCTGCGAAAACACCGTCTACGTCTAGGGTTAGAGATGTATCTAGACTACTGATATCTGTTGCATCTAACTTAATAGTCTGCATGCGATAACCCACTTCGATACCAAGATCGACAAAAGGGATCATATCGACTAAGGTATAGTCAACTTTGATTGATGCATCAACAACATTTGAAGACTTATAACCAAGGTATTTTCCTTCTGCCTCGATACCAAGATCCGTACCCGGAATCTCTACTCGTCCGCGGGCATACAACATTGGGATAACAAGGTTTTCAGACTCATCTACAGTTGTTGCACTTGCAGGAACAGTATCAGCTTTGAACTTCCCGCTCATACTCTTGACATCAAGACCAAGATCGATCGTCGTCCAAGCCGTGTTATCTAAAATATTGTAATAAAGAATAGCATCAAGCTGGTCCATTGTCAAAGTCGACTTTGATGTACCACTAAAAGACTGGGCATTATAGGTAAAAGACTTGCTTGTTGTCCCCTCAAACTCTACAGCTGTATATTCCAAACGCAAGTTTGGAAGGACAGGAATAGGGTGTTTGACATAGGCCCAAGCATAAGGCTTTGTTTCACTTCCATAATTTAAAGTATCTGTTGTAAATGAAGTCTCACCCGTATATTGAATATCACCAGATATATTCTGGTTCCACATACCAACACCCGCCTCAACACGTACAATATCTGCTTGAGCACTTGCGCCCAACAGTCCGACTAAAAGAAGCCCTGATAAAATCTTACTCATATGTATATTCTCCTTGATTCATTGGCGAACATAATATCAAAAAAAATTCTCTAAAAGGTAACAATTTAAACATTTAAGGGATTTTAGGCGTTGAAGTGTTTAAAAAGGGAAGTTGAAAGATGAGGCCGAAGCCTCAAAAAAGTTAAAAATTCTAAAAATTATTTAACGGCTGCAAGAGCTGCATCGTAGTTAGGCTCTTCAGTGATCTCTGGGACGATCTCTTTGTAAGTAACAACACCTTCTTCATTTACAACGAAGATTGCTCTACAAGTAACACCTGCAAGAACAGATCCGCCAAGAAGAACACCGTACGCGTTAGCGAAGTCTTTGTTACGGAAGTCAGAAGTTACAGTCAGGTTAGTGATACCTTCTGCTGAACAAAAACGACCTGATGCAAATGGAAGGTCAAGAGATACGATAGTAGCAGTAACATCTTGAAGATCTGCAACTTTTGTGTTGAAGTTACGAGTTTCTGTAGCACATACACCAGTATCTAGTGAAGGAACAACGATAATTAGTTGCTTCTTACCAGTAGCACCACCAACGACTACGTCACCAAGACCATCTGAGTTTACAACAGTGATTGCCGGAGCTTTGTCACCTACATTGATTTGTGTACCTACTAGTTCTACGTCTGTACCTTTGAATTTTGTTGTTGCCATACGGGGCTCCTATTTCATTTTTTTATAATGCTGGAAGTGTACTTAAATCGGATAATACGCCTCTTAATTATCTTGCAAATTCTTTTCATTAAGCAAATCTTAATACTATATGCTAAAGATTTTGTCTTATAAAGATGTCCGCGGTTCTGTCTTGACCTCATCGATTATAGTGAACTGCCCTTTTTCGTACATCTCTACCGCAACCCTTCCGATCATAGCCGCATTGTCCGAACAGTATTCTAACTTCGCCAAAGAGAGTTTAGCCTCGTAAGGTTTCAGCAATATTTCAATCTTCTCACGCAGATAAAGGTTAGCGGATGCTCCGCCTACGATCGCAAAATGAGACGGAGGGTTCGTTTTAAAGTACCGTTTGAGCTTCTGGATAAGATGCCCAACGGCCGCTTTTTGAAAAGAGGCGGCAATATCCGGAAAATCTTTCTCTTCGGCCTCAAGTGTCACAAGCCTTACGGCATTCTTCAGGCCCGAATACGAAAAGGCAACAAGCGGTGACTGCGAAAGCGGCAATGGCATCGGGTAGCGGTTCTCATCTCCTTCTTTCGCGATCTTTTCGATCACCGGACCACCCGGATAGCCAAGGTTCATCATCTTCGAAACCTTGTCAAAACTTTCACCAAAACTGTCATCCATCGTCGTAGCGACCATGTTCATCTCTTCAAGACTCTTTACCTCGATCACCTGCGTATGCCCGCCCGAGACCAGCAGTACGGTCATCGGAAAGCTCGTCTCCTCTTCAATAAAGAGTGAATAGATATGGCCTTTAAGATGGTTCACGGCGATAAGCGGGATATTCAAAGAGAGACACAAGGCCTTGGCCATCGTCACCCCTTCGACAAGAGTGACATTGAGACCGGGGGCCGTTGTGACCGCTATCGCTTTGAGCTCTTTAAAATAAGACTTGCACTCTTCAAGAATCTTTGGAAGCGCCTCCGCATGCAAACGCGAAGCCAGTTCGGGAACGACACCCCCGTAGACGGAATGTTCGAGTTCCTGCGAGATCTTTTTGTGATAGACAAGCTTCTTTGTCTTTATCTCTGTGATCGAGATGGAACTGTCATCACACGAACTTTCTATTGACAATATCATCGTAACACCATCTTACTATTTCCTTCGATTGTCGGTTCCTGTACTCTCAGGTCACCATACTCTTGCAGCGAGGTCTCGTAGGTCTGCGCCTTTGTCTCTTTATAGAGCGATGCTACATCGCTTTTGCCTTCGAGCAGGTTTTTCATCACGTAGAAGCTGAAGAGTCTGTGGCCCTTCTTCTCATAGGCATTGGAGTATTGATGCCCTTTTCCTGCGCTCATGACAACCATCTTTTCAGGGTCAAAAGAAGTACGTTTGGCGACGACGCGTGTCGCGGCCACACCTTTGAGTACGGCTTTTCCATCGGTCACACCGGAGAAACAGCTGTCGACGACGGCGACGACCTTTCCGGCTTTGGAGTCGGAGAGCGTGCTGTAGATGTTCTGCAGAGAGAAGAACTTCTCATCCTGAACGAAGTCGGGTTCGGTGTTGCTGGCAAGCAGGTAAGGTTCGTTCTTCTGGCTTGGGACAGGGACACCGTGGCCATTATAGTAGAAGTAGATACTGTCGCCTGACTGGACACGACGGAGCATCTTTTTGAGGTTGGTCTTGATCTCGGCCTGAGAGGCTTTGTCATTCAGCATAACATAGCTATTCTCTTGTGGCACGCCCAATGTCTTTTGGGCAGTCTTGACGAACATCTCGGCAGAGCGTTTGGCGTAGGAGATGTTGTCCGTGTACTGGTACTGTTCTATGCCTATGACGAAGAGCCATTTTGTCTTGTCCGTTTTGGTCTGCGGGGCTTTGGCAAGCAACTTGTCGAGGTCATTGAGACTGATCAGTTTGCTGGCATCGAAAGTCGAGACCTCGCTTGCGGCGACCTTGATGGAAAGATCCGAAGATGGCTCTACCTTATAGTCGTTCTTTAAGTTGACTGCAACACGAGTATCATCGATCTTCATATCTGTAAACTGTGCTGTATAGACTTTTTTCTTGTAGGGCACACGGATGTCTTTGAGCCTTACACTTTCTCCGTCATAGTCAAAGACCGCTTCGGCTCTTAGGTTAGAAAATTCTTCTTTGAAAGCTCTGGCTTCACTTCGATCCACTCTGATGGCGATCTTCTTTTCAAAGGCTTTCTTGGCTTCAAAGCGAATATCCGCAATAAAATATCCGTTATCCGCATCGTATTTCAGTCCGCTTAAAAGCGGTCTTCCCCAAGTCATCTCCAAGGCATTTTTAATAGCGCTTCGTTTGACTTCTATTTTGGATTTTTCATACTCTTTTTGATACTTTTCCGCAGTAGTTTTCTGCTCAGCCTTGGCCTTGGCAACACGTGCATCAAACTCTTT
>JBFEIF010000143.1:0-4257 GCA_041553795.1 Sulfurimonadaceae bacterium | reverse complement strand
CTATTTTACTGCGCATCCTGAAGAGTTCAGCGAAAAAGAAAAGGTACGCGCTTCACACATCCTTTTAAAGACTGAAGCGGAAGCCAAGGCTGTAACGGAGGAACTTAAGGGTCTTAAAGACGGCGCATTAAACGCAAAGTTCGCAGAGCTTGCAAAAGCGAAATCGACAGGACCAAGCGGACCTAAAGGCGGAGACCTTGGTTTCTTCGGTCAGGGTCAGATGGTGCCTGCTTTCAATGATGCTGCTTTTGCTATGAAAAAAGGCGAGATTTCCAAGACACCTGTCAAGTCTCAGTTCGGATATCATGTTATCCTTGTAACAGACAAGCAAGAGGCAAAAAAACTTCCGTTTGATGAGGTAAAAGGCTTTATTGAGCAGAAGCTGAAAGTAGATGCTTTCAAAGAGCAGATGCAGGCTAAGATGGAAGAACTTAAAAACAACGCTAAGATCTCTTTCCCTACAAAGTAATTCTATGCTCCCTTCGCGAATTGACAAGGTGCAATTTCGCGGACGGGACATATACGTCAAACGTGACGACCTGATCGACACCTGTCTTTCGGGAAACAAATACCGCAAACTTTATACCTTAGTCAAGACCCCTTCACAGACCTATACCAAGATCATCTCCTACGGCGGAACACAATCCAATGCGATGCTGGCTATTGCCTGTCTGTGCCGTTTGAAAGGGTGGAGATTTGAGTATTATTCAAAGCCGCTGCCGGAATATCTGAGACAAGAACACGAAGGCAATCTTGCTATGGCCCTGAGAGAAGGGATGGACTTGCATGAGGTCGAACATGCTGCTTTTGAAGAAAAGATCACAGAGCTTAAGAACCTTAAAGAAGAGAAGACTCTGCTTATATCCCAAGGCGGTGCGGATGAACTGGCTAAAGAAGGTGTCCGTGAACTGGCAAAAGAGATCAACATCTGGAAACAGAAGAACAAGATCTCAAAGCTCAGTGTGGTCCTGCCAAGCGGTACCGGCACGACGGCGCTGTATCTTCGTCCTTTTCTTGATGCCGATATCAATCTCTTTACCTCTGTCCTGGTCGGTGATAAAGCCTATCAGCTAGAGCAGTGGCAAAGACTTTCAAGCGGTCCCTTTCCTGATATTCTGCCCTCGCAGAAGAAACATAAGTTTGCAAAACCCTATCCCGAATACCTTCTAATGCATCAGGAACTTCAGGTACAAACAGGCATCATCTTTGATCTTATCTATGCTCCAAAGACATGGATAGAGATGCTCGGATATCTTCTAGATGACAGCGGCGATATACTTTACATCCATACCGGCGGTGTCAGCGGGAATGAAAGCATGCTCAAACGCTATGCTTATCTACAGAGTAAAAAAAGATGAAACAAGCCCTTGTCTGCCTGTTGTTCTCAATCTCCCTGTCGGCATCTGAGTATGCAGAGATATCAAAAAAGATCATCCGTGAACTTGACTATATTTTTCAGGAAAGAGCATGGAGCGGTGCGAACACCTTTGCCAAAGAGACAAGGTTTGTCTATCGATTCAAAGCGATCTCGGATCATGAGATTGAGATCAGCCGCAGTATAGACGGCGTCTGCTTGGAGGAACCCTTCATCATCGATCTCAGAGACGAGTATTTTGTGGAATTGGAACCCGACACCAAGTGCAATCCCGCTATCATCATCTCGCATGAACTTGATATCATCTATCTCTACGTCAAAGACAAATGCGGGCATTTTGGCGGGTTTAATCTTTACGAGCGGGCAATGAAAGCTACAGTTTTGTTGAAACAGCATTTTGATGATGCTAACAATCTTATGAAGAGAAAGTGATTTTGATTGGCTTAGTATATATATGAATAGAAGCTTTACTGATATTTGCTAATTACAGAATGCAAATGATTATAAGAAAACTCATTAACAAAGAAGATGGCTTTGAAGGTGAAAGAGTATATGTCGTATTGTTTGGGGTATTTCTATTATTGGGCTTTGTTGTCATTAACTTATTGCTTCCATAGTCTATATGATTGTCTATCATATGAATGATGGACCGTTTCAGATCTTTATTACTCTCTTTTCTCTCATAGTGTATATTATTACAGAGTTGTTGATAGGGTACGGGTCTAAGCGGGATAAATAATCAGTTGATGTATGTATTAGAAAAGAAAAAGCTCCACAGCCGAAGCTGCGAAAAGAAAGAGAAAGGTTTAGTTGCGGTCTAAGGCGTTAAGATCTTTAAAGGCAGTCACGACACGCGCGACAAGTGTCTCTTGTCCTGCACGTAGCCACTTGCGAGGATCGTAGTATTTTTTGTTCGGTTTGTCTTCACCTTCAGGGTTTCCGATCTGCCCCTGCATATATGCTTTGTTCTTTTCGTAGTAGTCCTTGGTACCTTCCCATGTTGCCCACTGGGTATCTGTATCGATGTTCATCTTGATGACACCGTAAGAGATCGCTTCAGCGATCTCTTCAGGAGCTGAACCTGAGCCGCCGTGGAAGACAAAGTCAACCGGCTTGGTGTCAGTGTTGTATTTGTCCTGGATGAATTTTTGGGAGTTGTCAAGGATCTTAGGTGTCAAGCAGACATTTCCCGGTTTGTAGACACCGTGGACATTTCCAAATGAAGCTGCGATAGTGAAGGCTTTGGATACTTTTGAAAGCTCTTCGTAAGCATAAGCGACTTCTTCAGGCTGTGTGTAAAGAAGGGCATTGTCGATGTTGGTATTATCCACACCGTCTTCTTCTCCGCCTGTTACACCTAGCTCAATCTCGATCGTCATACCGATCTTAGACATACGCTTGAAGTACTCGACACAGGTAGCTATGTTCTCTTCCAAAGGTTCTTCTGAAAGGTCAAGCATATGTGAAGAGTAAAGAGGTTTGCCTTCTTTTTTATAGAACTCTTCGCCTGCGTCTAAAAGGGCATCGATCCATGGAAGAAGATTGCGTGCAGCATGGTCAGTATGCAGGATAACAGGAATGCCGTAAGCTTCTGCCATAGCGTGAACATGTTTGGCACCAGAGATAGCACCGGCAATCGCCGCTTTTTCGTTTTCGTTGCTAAGGCCCTTGCCCGCGTAGTATGAAGCACCGCCGTTTGAAAACTGGATGATAACAGGAGAGTTCACTTTTGCCGCTGCTTCCAAGACGCCGTTGATCGAGTCTGTCCCTACAACATTGACTGCCGGAAGAGCAAAGCCTTCTGCCTTTGCGATCGCATACAGTTTTTGAATATCTTCTCCGTGTAACACACCCGGTTTTACAGCATCTAGTACTTTCATTAACATTCCTCATTGATTTATTCTGGGAATTATATCAAATTTGCTATGATGTTTCATACAAATTATCAAGGAAAAACATGTCCCTAGATCTCAGCCAGTGTCTGGTCATCGGTATCTCTTCACGCGCACTTTTTGATCTGGAAGAAGAAAACGACCTGTTTAACGATGACGGGGTCGAAGCCTACCGTAAATACCAAAGAGAGAACGAATCCAAGTCTTTGGAAAGGGGAACGGCTTTTCATCTGGTTGAAGCGCTTTTGAAACTGAACGATCTGAGCGGAAAGAAGCTGGTCGAAGTGATCGTCATGTCACGCAACTCTCCGGATACGGGTCTTCGCGTCTTTAACTCCATCGAGCATTACGGTCTCGATATCACCCGTGCGGCATTTAGCGGAGGTGAGAACCTTTCGGATTATCTGGAAGCCTTTAATGTGGACCTTTTTCTTTCCAAATCCGAAGAAGACGTCCAGCTGGCTATCGACAGCGGATGCGCAGCAGCTATTTTGTACGCCCCTCCCAAAGCCATCGATATGTCAAGACAGATACGTATTGCTTTTGATGCCGACGCGGTCATCTTCTCCGAAGAGTCTGAACGCATCTACAAAAGTCAGGGACTCGAAGCTTTCTTGGCACACGAAAAAGAGAATGTCAACAAGCCGCTTCCTGAAGGTCCCTTTGCCAAACTGCTCAAGACACTCTCCTTCCTTCAGTCGCAGTTTGAGAACTCGCCCATCCGTCTGGCCATTGTCACCGCACGAAACTCGCCGGCACATGAAAGAGTCGTACAGACTTTGCGTACCTGGAACGTCCATGTAGATGAGGCTTTTTTCCTGGGAGGATTGAGCAAAGACCAGATACTTAAAGCCTACAAGGCACACATATTCTTTGACGACCAGGAGACACATCTGGAAGATGCCTCGAAGGTCGTCCCTTCGGGTAAGGTGCCTTACAAGACCGGTTCACCCTTAAAGAAAGTCTAGGCAAGGTTATGCGGGGCTTTTT
>JBFEIF010000142.1:0-4418 GCA_041553795.1 Sulfurimonadaceae bacterium | reverse complement strand
GTATCTATTGCCACCTGAAGACTTCCGTTATGGTTAGCAGAGAGTTCGGCAATGATAAAAGTAGGACTATCCTTGTCGATTGTAAAATCAGCTATTTGCATAAGCTTGCCTTGTATAAAAATTTAAATTTTCACATTGTCTTTTCAATGTAAATCTATTCGAAACAAATAGTTTATTGGATGATAGATTGTCTCGCTTGACAAGGGCAAGATGTGATTTTGTCATTGGGCTGTCAAAATAGAGCCCTAATAAGATATTTGCATATTTTTTACTACGATATGTTTTTTCTACTGCAAGACTCAGTGTTATAAAATGTCCTTTCTCTTGGGTCCGCAGTGTCGCCAGGGGAGTCGAGCCTTTGTACAGTATGTATATATTGCATTTAGGGTCTTGCATCTTCTTGTCAAACCAATCCGCATGTTCTGAAGCTGAAATAGGACCTGTATTCAGGGAAGCTTCTCTAACGGTTTTGTCATTTGCAAGTTTGAATAAAAAGTCAGAATCTTTTGGCGTACATTTTTTTAAGCGGATGTCTTGCAAGTCTGTAATGACATTGAGTACCACATTTTTTGTCGCGATCTTACAAAGCGGAGGGACTTTAGTATCGATCAATATCTTCTCTAAATGACTTACTGAGAGTTTATCCATATTGCTGATAGTTGAAGCCAGCTCGTGAGTCTGTAGATATTGAGCAATAAGTTTTTGATTGTCAGCCGTGACAACAGCAAGAAATTTTTTTCTTAAATAGAGTAATTCCAGAACAGTAGAGCCACAGGCACTAATGATAAAACCAGCATTGTTTATATGTAAAGCCATATTGTCAGTATGGGGTATGCAATGAAATCTTTCAGGGTGCTGCTCACAAAAGGCTTTAATCTCAGACTGTTTTGGGTTGCTTTTGCCCGCTATAACCGTTGTGTAGTACGAAGATGAAAGTTGTGCGATAAGCTGAAGTAAAAAGACAGTATAGGCTTTAGGGTCGCTTCCCCCCATGGTAAGTAAAATACTTGGCTTTTGATGATTGTCTGTAGATGGTTTAGGGTTGCTAAACTCATCTCGTAAAAGAGCATATTCACTGCCGCAAAAAAGTTTGATATCTTTGTTTGATGCAGAGTATTCAAGCGTGTCAGCATAAAGATTTTGATTGAGGAGATAATTGCAATTATGTGGATTTCCCTCATCATCAAAGCACAGAAGAGGCGTTTTTGTTCTTTTTCTAAGAGCCCTTTCGGTATTGACGCTGATTTGGTAGCTATCGATGACAAGAAGATCATAAGGCTCTGTTGAGAGGATGTCTATCAGAGGCTCTTCAGAAAGATCTTTCAGTGTAAAAACATCAAATCCTTCGTCTTGTATATAGGAGATGAGGTTTCCGTCAAAGTCCACACAAGCATAACTGACGCAGTATCCATAATGACGAAATTTTTTTGCCAAAACAAGAGTCCTGTGGATATGACCTGTTCCAATGGAATATGAAGCATCGGCTCGAATGAGGATTTTTGGCATCACGATTCTTCTGAGAGGGCATGCTTTTGTGATAAAAGAAATTGAGCGAAGTTGTAATCAAACTCTGTATCTATATCAACGGCCTTGTCTTCACTAAGAACATAGGCACCAAGCGGTTCTAAAAAGTAGCTCTTTTCTTGAAGGAACTTTTTAGTGTCAACTATCGTTATTGCCGCATTGATATGGTATGTCGGCTCTAGCTCTTGAGATTTTTTTCTTAGATTTTCAGGAAAAATAGCGGTAATCCTATCATTGTTCAGAGAGATGGCTCTGTATGCATTATGGGCCGTTTTTGCAACTGACATAAGTGCTGAGAAGTTGTTCGCTTTATACTCCTTATATGCTTGTTGTATGTCTTCGCTTTCAATAAGAGGAGAAGTCGCAAGAAGAATAGTGATGTGTTCATACTCTTTGTAGTCAGGATAGGCATCAAGAAGTTCAAGAATCACATCTACGACACCATAAGGATCGTGTGCCATTTTTTCCGGACGAATGTGAACGCTTATAGGCTTTGTTCTTGCAATCGAAGCCACCTCTTCCGATTCCGTTGAAACAATGATCTTATCAAATAGTTGTGAATTTAAGGCAGCTTCAATAGGGTAATGTAAAATAGGTTTTCCTCCCAGAGGAAGGATGTTCTTCTTTTTTAATCTAGTAGAGGCAGCTTTTGCTGGAATGATACATAGATGTTTAGAGATAGTCATAATTAATAGATTCACCTACCTTAATCGCTTTTGTTAATCTTTTCCCGATAAAGGCATCAAAGTCTTCACTGACAATTCCAAATCCAGGGCGTTTGAACTCAAAGTCATCAGCTATGATAATATCACCAACATTTAAATCTTTCATGGCATAAGGACTTCGGCGGGTGGCACGACGTTTCTCTTTTATGTCTTTTGGCATTACTCTGCGCGTTGAGCCTAAGGCTATTTCAACTTCTCTAACCGCGATAATAAACTTTTTTGCCTCATTTTCCTCGAGCGAAAAAGAATGTTCACAGCTTTTAATAGTACGATCCAGGGTGATCGTCTTTTCAACCATGTCCGCACCAAGAGCAACTGCAGCCATATCCATATGATAATGAGGCGAGTGGTCTGAAAAAGCGATAGAGTACTCAGGAAACATCGTTTTAAGTGTCTTAAGCATATTGAGATGAATACTCTCTACGTGTGCAGGATAGCCAGATGGACAGAGGTGAATAATGATATTTTTACATCCGACGGATTCGGCTTCAATAACGGCACGTTCAATCTCCCAAATATCTGCATTTCCTGTATCAAGCTGTATGTTAACACCCTTAGATGCGCAATAGCGGATAAATTCCAAATCGTTTACATCGGATGAATTTATTTTAATACTGTCTATATGGAGTTCATCAACAATGAAATCAACTTCATCTTTATAGGTTGCTGTCGAGAACATTGTGATTTTGATCTCGTCACAATACTCCTTGAGCTGTATCCACTCTTCTTTTGTTAATTCTCTGCGAGCCAAAATGTCATAAAGAGGTTCTGTATGTGTAGTAAATATCTCTTTACCATCTTGATCAATCGTAAGGTAGTCATAACTAAAAGGTATAGTTTTGTCTGCCATAAGCCTATCAGCATAAAGAAGTTGATATTTGACAGCATTTGCACCTGCATCTTTGGCGAGTTTTGCAAGCTGTTTTGCTGATTCTAGACCAGAATGGGTTGGTCCTGCTTCCAGAACGATATATGTTCCATTTTTTTGTTGATCGATTTCGGTACTATTGATATGCGCTTTCATAATTGACTCCGTATGTGGTATGCTAGTATCGGCATATTTATTAAAAACTACACCCTTTGGATCTATAGTTTTCAAGAATTTCTAAAAATGTATCTGCGATGTATTGTGCATCTTCCAGACTCATCTTCTGATGGCAGGGAAGGGAGAGTTCTGAACGATAGAAGTCTTCGGCTACACTAAAATGCTGTTGACCAAACTTGTTTATATAAAAACTGTTTTGATGAATGGGTTTATAATGCACTTGAGCACCAATGCCCTTTTCATGAAGGGCTACAAAGATATCTTCTTTTGGACACTGTAGTTCGGAGATCAGGGTGATAGGGTAGAGATGTCTTGATGAGACTTCATCTTCAGGTATCTTAATGGTCTGAAAAAGTTTATGTCCCTTGAACCTTTCGTCATAATAGGCAGTAATCTTATTTCGTTTTTGAATAAAGTTATCAAGTTTTTTCATCTGTGACAGACCCAGGGCTGCTGCGATATCGGTCAGACGAAAGTTGTGTCCCATCTCGACCATATCCATATTCCAAAACTTCTTTTTGATGATCCCGTGTGAGCGAAAGCGGCGAAGTTTTTCTGCATACTCCTTGTTGTCAGTGACAACGGCACCGCCTTCGCCCGCGGTAATCGGTTTAATGGCATGAAAACTGAATATGGTCATATCAGACAATGAACCGATCTTTTTGCCTGCTATCTCGGAGCCCAAAGCGTGACAGGCGTCTTCTATGACTAAAAGATCGTGTCTGTCGGCTATCTCTTGGATCTTTGCCAGGGAAACAGGTTTCCCTCCGAAGTCAACGGGTACAATAGCTTTTGTGTTTGGAGTGATCAGTCTTTCAATCATGCGCTCATCAATGTTCCCATCAAGTTTGACATCACAAAAAACAGGTTTAGCTCCTAAGGCAATAGCCATGTTGGAGGTGGCGACAAAAGAGATGGGAGAAGTGATGATCTCATCTCCCTTGCTAATGCCGGCGGTGTCATAGGCGCCCAAAAGAGCAGAAGTCGCAGAGTTAAAGGTAACGGCATATTTCGCTCCGGTGTAATCGCAGAGGGATTGCTCAAAGGCTTCGACTTGCGCACCTTGGGTGAGATGTGAGCTTTTTAAAACATTAACAACGGCTTGGATATCATCATCATCGATT
>JBFEIF010000141.1:0-4455 GCA_041553795.1 Sulfurimonadaceae bacterium | reverse complement strand
GGAGATTGTAAAATGAACATGCTAACTGAACTTATATCGGGTCTTTTGATGATCTTGAACAATCTGATACTTGTCTATATGTGGGTGATCATCATAGCGGCACTCTTGACATGGGTCAGGCCCGATCCCTATAACCCTGTTGTACAGCTTCTGTACAGACTGACCCAACCGGCATATGCACTTGTACGAAGATATATTCCTACGATGTTTAATGGGATTGATCTTGCTCCTTTGGTCATCATCATATTTTTACAGGTCATACAGGTTATTCTAGTTGCCATCATCAGAGCTTTATGAAAAAAATCCTACTCCTTCTATTCCCTTTTTTGATCCATGCCGAAATATCACTGGATCAGCTTCAAAACAGCCCCAAGGGACATGTCAGAAACTTTAATATATGGCAATTTATGGACAAAGACATCACGCCGGATGAGGCAGATGCCGCTTATTGTCTTGTAGATGGCTTTAACAGCAAGATATTCAACCGATATGCCAAGAAGACGCATGATAAAACAGTCATAGAGCAATACAGATGCTCCCGTCTTGGAGCGAAGGCTCTGCTTGAAGAGACGAATGCCTCCTGCGTAGACCGCGGTCTTAGCCTTAGCGCTGCCATCAAGCTCGACAATGAGCAAAGAAGTAGACTCTGCAAGGTACTTGAAAAAGAAAACACCTCTAAGAAAGAACTGCTCTATCTTATGAACAGCGACAATTTTTTACTGGATACATTGAATAGCGGCGCAGACAACTATCTAAGACTTTTCAACTCACTTGGTGATGAGGAGAGACAAAAGTATTTCAATATAAAACTTCCCTCTGAGCGCATCAACATGCTGGCAGAAAACAAAGCCTTTAATACGGCGATAAAAATCATTGTGACTGATCCCAAGATGCACAGGATGAAAGAGACACTGCTTGATCTTGGACCGCATGAGCTCAGTGCAATATCATACTTTTACCTAGGGCTTAATGCGCTTCAGTTCAAGGCTACAAAAAAGGCTACCTACTATTTTGAGATCTCACAGAAAAAAGCCTATTTCCAAATCGATAAAGACAAAGCCGTCTTTTGGAAGTATCTGGTCTCAAATGATGAGACTTTTTTACATGAACTCTCTATGAGTACGGATATCAACATCTACACCTTATATGCAAACGAAAAGCTTGGTATCAAAGTCCAAAACTACTTTACCAATCTGAGTCTTAAGGAAAAGAAATCAGACCTTGAGCTAAAAGACCCTTATACCTGGGAAGAGACATTGACAAGAATCAGATCATCCAAGGGAGAGGAGTTAGATGCATTGATGCAGAAATATTCCGGCAAGGATGATGAGGTGCTCTATGCTTTTATCTATGCAAAAGCTTTAAATTACACCAAGCACAATTACATCATGCCTTACCAGGAAGCAACGAGTGATCTTAATAATGATGAGAAGGCGATCTTGTATTCTCTTGCAAGACAGGAAAGCCACTTCATACCTTCAGCGATATCACGTTCATATGCTTTGGGTGTCATGCAGATGATGCCTTTTTTAGTCAAGTCTTTAGCAAAAGAGAAGAACGAGAATATTAGCTTAGAAGAGATGTTTGATCCCGATAAGAATATAAACTATGCCAAAAAACATCTTGCTTACCTAAAAAAACATCTTTACCATCCCTTGTTTATAGCCTATGCCTATAATGGGGGTATTGGATTCACAAAAAGACATCTTCTGGCCGGAAGTTTTCGCAAGGGGAGCTATGAGCCGTTTTTAAGTATGGAGCTTATGGAGAACACTGAAAGCCGAGAGTATGGAAAGAAAGTGCTGGCTAATTATGTCGTCTATAAAAAGATATTAAACGAAGAGATCAAGATCACTTCGCTTTTTGAAATGTTAACTGAGCCGTCCCGTACCGATCGTTTTCGAATATAAGGCGAATTTGTGACGAATCATTTGCCGGGAATCTTACCAGATAGAAGTGGTTCCATTGATTGCGAACAGGCATAGTTCGTCGAAGTTTATCGTTCTCATCCAGTTCTGTTATCTCGATAGCATCAACATGCGTGATGTTATGTTTCTCTGAGCCAAGAGCAGGCTTGCTAGCCGAAGGGTCTTCTTTGCTGGAAAAAGGTGTTACTTTGTCTTTATCGAACTCAGGCTGTTTTGCAGCATCATCAATGTCATTTTTTGACTTATCGACTTCCATCCTCAAGTTATAATCTAGATTTCTAAGCCCGTGCTTCTTTGGATCATAGGCGTCTTCAATAATATGCACAGCCACATAAAAATATTCATCCCCATTGTATACGGCAGGATCTACATTATTCAGGTAGACGGCATGTAAAAGTGCTTTGGTCTCCATGTCTCGCATAAGTGATGCTTTTTGCATGTTGGATATGGACTTTTCATAATACGTGTCTGTTGAAAAAAAGTCAAAAGCAGTTGTCTTTCCACACCCTGAAAGGAGTATCGTAGCGGCAATCGTTGATAGAGCTAAAAGTTTATTCATTTACAATCCTTGTGTGTATTATACATAAAGCTACTTTGAGTTTTTATAAGTTTCATTAGATATAATTTCTTGAAATTAACCAAAGGGTGTATCTACGTGAAGAAAAGGCTAGCTGTTGCATTTACCGGCCCATCAAATAGCGGTAAGACAACGCTGATAATCAAGATCGCCGATGCTTTGATCAAGAGCGGAAAAAAAGTCTCGATTATTAAAAACGACCCTAAAGACAAAGCGGTTTTTGATACCCCGGGAAAAGACAGTTATAAGTTCTGTGAGACCGGAGCTGAGGTTGTCGTGACATCTCCAAACAAGACCACTCTGCTCTATCCCGGCCACAAGGAACTGGATGAGATCATCAACATGTTCTCAGACTTTGATTTTCTACTGGTTGAAGGTCTTAAGAACCTGCCTTTGCCGAGGATCAGCATTTTTAGAAACAAGATCGACGAGTCCTATTTTCCTTATATGAATGCCCTGGCTATTGATCAGACTATAGACCCGAAGAACGAAGAGATACCAACTGCCGTCGATGTACTTGATCTTAATGATCCGAGCCAGATAATCGAGTGGATATTAACTAACGCCAAGGAAGTGTAATGCAAGAAATATTAGAAGCCATACAAAAATCAGCTATCCGTATCAAGAAAGCGATCGATGTCAAAGACATAGGATATTCTCAAGAACAAAACAGCTCAGGTGAGACGCAGCTTCAGCTTGACATACAATGTGATCTTATCATCGAAGAAGAGCTCAGCCATGTCAACAGTATTCATACTCTTGCGTCTGAAGAAAAAGAAGAGGCTATGATCATAAACCAAAATGGCAGATACCTGATCGGTTTCGATCCTTTAGACGGTTCCTCCCTGGTGGATGTAAACCTCAGCGTCGGTTCTATCTTTGGGATATATGAAAACTCGTTCACAGGAGCCAACATGATCGCTTCGTGCTATGTCGTCTATGGTCCACGTGTTGAACTTGTCTTCGCATATGAAGGAAAAGTAAAGCTCTATCTGCTGCAGGCAGGTGAATTTGAATATGTCAAAGAGATCCATTTGAAAGAAAAAGGCAACCTAAATGCTCCAGGCGGTACGCAGCAAAATTGGGAACCTTATCACAAAGAGATGGTTGACGGGCTTTTTCAAGAAGGTTATCGTCTGCGATACTCAGGAGGCATGGTCCCCGATCTTCATCAAATCCTTTTAAAAGGCGGTGGACTGTTTTCATATCCAGGGACTTCAGACCGTCCTGAGGGAAAACTGCGTCAGGTCTTTGAAGTCTTCCCTTTTGCTATGATATTTGAGTATGCAGGTGGAAGCGCGATCGACGGTAAGCAAAGAGTCCTGGCTCAGACACCTAAACATGTGCATGACACAAGCCCCTGTTTTTTCGGGTCACATTATGAGATCGAAAGAGTAAAAACCACTTATGCAGGCGTCTAATGTCTTTGAAGAGCGTCTTGATAAGATGATTCAGGAGGTCAAAGCGTGTCAGTCTTCTAAGGGACACGCTTCGTGTATGAAGTGTGAGCATTTGATCGGTTGCGAACTTCGCAAACAGTATGTCCAGGTCACCTATGAAAGTATGTCTAAGGGTGAAATCGGCGGATTTGAATTTTAAAGACAAGGAAACGTATGTCAACTACTAAAAACTATATCACTACACCAATCTACTATGTCAACGGAGAAGCGCATATCGGCCATGCTTACACGACCTTCATCGCAGATTCTATAGCACGTCACTCCAGACTAAAAGGAAATGACACCTTTTTCTTGACAGGAACAGACGAGCACGGACAAAAAATAGAAGAGTCTGCACAAAAATTCAACAAGCCGACACAGCAATTTGCTGATGAGATATCAAAGACTTTTAAAGACCTGTGGGACGAGTTTGACATCTCTTATGACTACTTCATCCGTACGACTGATGAAGACCACAAGATCGGTGTACAAAAAGCATTTATGAAGATGT
>JBFEIF010000140.1:0-4514 GCA_041553795.1 Sulfurimonadaceae bacterium | reverse complement strand
TCGTCGTTTCAAGAAGCAAACAGATAGAAATCTGATTGTTACTGAAGCACGTGCTAGACGTTTCCACGAAACAGAGACTGAAAAGCGCAAGAAAGAGAAAATCAGCACCCGCAAGAAAATTCTTAAACGTCTTTTCATGATGAGACGCTACGAATCTCGTCTGTAATCTCAAAGAGATCACGGTTTTCTTCAAGCCTTGGGTCAAAGACTCAAGGCTTGAAGGTTTTTACTCCCCTATTATACTTTTTCACTTATTTTAAATTACAAGTTTTATTATTCAATCATCTTAAATGTTATGCTATATTTACTAATAGGTATATATTTTATCTATTAAAGAATTAGGTGTCATAGGAAAGAAATATGGAAAAACTAGAACAAGAAGCCTTAAATTTAAAAATATTATTGAAAGGCAAGACTGTTTCAAACATTATTCGTCACAATGAGAAAGAGCTGTTGATTGAGTTCTTGGATGGAACTCGTTTTTTTGTCAACAGTATAGAAGAAAAACTTGACCTATCAGTAACAAGCTGTTAAAGATTAGGTGCGAAAATATTACTCACGTCAAACATTAACGATGCAGTCTACCTTTGATCCAATCACGTATCTCATTCAGCTCGCCCATATCCACCGTATGCGTCTTATGGTAGGCTCTAAAGTCTATCTCAAAACCGCCTTTTTGGAGAGTCTCGACCTGAGCCTTACTCTGAACAAAAGGAAGGACATCATCTTCGTACCCGTGGGTGCAGAGCCAGTTACCTTTGTTGACCTCAGGGTTCATCTCTTCTAAGATCTTCTGTGCATCATAAATATAACCACTAACACCGATGTAACCGGCAAGTGCATTGGCGTAACGCGCACCAAATTCAAAGGTCAGTAATGATCCCTGAGAAAATCCGAAGAGTATCGTCTTTGAAGGTGTGTATTTGTCCTCAAACAAGGTGTCAAGCACTTCGGTCAAGACATTTTTGGAGTACTCTATACCCGGGAGCTGGTTCGGTGGCAAATCATACCACGAAAAGCCGGTGTAATACTCAAATGGAGCATATAGAAGCAGGTAGTTCACATCGTCAAAACCAAGTTCCTGAGGAAAGAAGCGAAACCCGTCAGCCGAGTCCCCTCTTCCATGCAGAACGATAATCAGCTTCTCAGAAGGCTTCTTCGAAGCAAAGAAAAGTGCGTCTAAAGGAAGTTCCACTATTCGTCCCCTAAGGCTCGTATCTCTTTAAGTATCTCTTGGCATTCAAGAAGGTTCTCAGCACACTCCTCTTCATCCATCTCGCCTGTCTCTGCCTCAAAAGCCATCTCTTTGAATTCGCGCTTCATCTCCTGCGCTTCTTTGAACTCAGCCTTGTCCTCATCTGTAGCGTTCTTGTTGTCAGCGATATCCTCGCACATCTCATCGATGATGTTTTCGATCTCGGGAATGATCTCTTCGTTCAGTATCTTGATCAGCTCTTCTGCTTTTGTCATGTTCGTTCCTAATTTTTTTATAATTATAGCTGGTTTTGATCATAGACCGGGAAGTCTTGGTATCTTTCCGAGTTTCGAAAGCCTGCAGTATTGGCCCCATCCGCGTTTAAGCCAGTGGCCGAAGACCGGCATAGGTATAAGATATGACTTGTTGTCATCTCTAAAGGCAAAACCGGCACCGTCGCCGCTGTCCATCATACACATGATGTTCAGATGTTCCTGATAGCCTTTGCGTTCGTAAAGGCCTTTGTCTTTGGCAATGATGTTAAAAGCAGTGCATTTTGCCATGATTTCGGCAAGATGCCCCTGCTTGGCTCTCCAATCCGGTCCTTCAATGGCAGCTGAATCTCCGACTGCGAAGATGTTTTCATGACCTTCGACCTGACAATGATCATTGATGCGGACAAATCCGGCTTCATTTACAGGAAGGTCTGATGCTTTGACACATGCATGGCCGTCACCGGCTGGAATGAACATCGTGAAATCACTCAGTATCTTTGAGTCATCTTCAAAAACGACACCGTCGGTCTCAAACTGCTTTATCTTCTTTCCGAAATGCCGGCTCACTTTGGCACGCTTGAACATCTTGTCAAGTGCCGCTAAGGACTTTTCTCCCAAACGTGCACCTGGTTTTGGCATAGGTGCAAACATAGAGAGTTCAAACTTGTCACGTATGCCTCTTTTTCTCAGCATATTGTCCACGTTGAAAAGAAGCTCAAAACCCGGTCCTCCGCGAACGGCACTTGAGTCTTTTGGATTGCCGCCGAATCCGAATGCGATCTTGCCTCCGCCTTCTTGGATCATTGCGTCAAGACGTTCTTTAATGGCGATCGACTGCTCAGGAGCACCACAGATTGAGAGCGTATGCTCTAAACCCGGATGCTTCATCTTCCCTGCCCCCATAGCGACGACCATATACTCATAACCCTCCAAGAGCATGCCGCTTTGGAGTGTAATGCTTTTGTCTTTGGCAGATATCGAAACAACACCGTCTACAAGAAGCTCAAAACCGTGTGCTTTTTGCAGCTCTTTCAGATCTATACAGACGTCTTTGAAACTGGCTTTACCTGTCGGTATCCAGATAGAAGTCGGATAGATATAAAAATAGTCTCTGTCACTGACAAGCGTGACCTCGTATTTTTCCTTGCGCAAATGTATAGCTGTATCCAGACCAGCGAATCCTCCCCCGAGAACCAAAACCTTTTTCATCAAACTTCCTAATAAAAATCATTTATAATGCTTATAGTACTACATTAATTCCCGAAGGTCAAGCTTTAAGCGCCTTGCACAGTTCTAGAAACTGTTCCCCGTAACGCTCATATTTGACTTCGCCGACACCGTTGATCCCCAGCATCTGTTCTTTGTCCTGAGGAAGGTGATTTGCCATCTCTCTCAGGGCCTTGTCTCCAAAGACGATATAGGCAGGTTTTCCTTCAGTCTTGGCTATTTCAGCCCTTAGGCTTCTCAGCGCTTCAAAAGCATCCGAATTGAGTTCCGTGTCTTCATGATGCGATACGTAGGCCCTCTTCTCTTTCAGATTAAGGCGCTCGGCCTTGATCTCCACCTTTGTCTCGTTTTTCAGGACTTTCATTCCGACACTGTCTATCATAAGCGCACGAAACTCCCCGCGCTTAAGCGCTCCGACTTCCATCAGACGCTCCATTATGCAGTCCCAATAGGCTTTTGACTTCTCTTTTCCTATGCCATAGACCGAAAGGGAATCATGCGAATTGTCAATGATCTTTTCAACACGGCTTCCTCTGAGTACGTCGATGACATAAGACTGCCCGAAACGCTGACCAGTACGGTATACACTTGACAGCAGTTTTTGCGCATCTATGCTGATGTCGACTTTGTTTCCTACTGGAGCCGAACAGTTGTCACACTTGTGCCCGCACGCTTCAAGATCATCTTCAAAATAATTGGCGATATACTGATGCCGGCACTCTTCTGCGCTGGCATAACGCGCTATAAGTTCCAGCTTGTTAAACGCATTTTGCTTATAGGGCGACTCTTCAAGCTGCTCGATAAACTCGCGCTGCATCATCATGTCTGAACCGCTGTAAAGAAGCAAGACTTCTGAGTCAAGTCCGTCACGCCCGGCTCTTCCGATCTCCTGGTAGTAGTTCTCTATGGTCTTGGGAAGGCTCATGTGGGCGACAAAACGTATATTGCTTTTATCGATGCCCATTCCAAAAGCGATCGTTGCTACTACGATCTGTGTCTCATCATGTACAAAGGACTTGAAGGTCTCTTCTTTGACATGGTTGGAAAGGCCCGCATGAAATGCTTTTGCCTTGATACCCTTTGTCTGCAGGAACTCCGCTAATGACTCTGTCTGTTTCCTGGAAAATGCATAGACAATACCGCTTTCGTTTTTAAAGTTCTTTAGGAATTCAAGAAGCTGGCTCTTCCCGTCTTTTATACGGGGTTCGACATTGATATGCAGGTTCTCTCTGAAGATCTTTCCTCTGATCTCAACCGGTGTTTCAAGCCTGAGAGCCAAAGCGATGTCAGCCTGGACCTTGGGTGTTGCTGTTGCCGTAAAAGCGGCTATACCGACCGCAGGGAAGTTTTCACGAAGCAGATTGAGTTTACGATAATCTTCTCTAAACTCGTGCCCCCACTCACTCACACAGTGAGCCTCGTCTATGACAAAGAAGTTTATCTTGACCTGCTTTAAGAGTTCGAGAAACGAAGTAGATGCAAAACGTTCCGGAGCGATATACAAAAGCTTCAAAGAACCCTGTAACAGCTCATAACGGACAAGATCTGTCTCTTCATGGCTTTGCATGGATGAGATCATCTCGGCCCTGATCCCGTTTGCTTTGAGCGCCATTACCTGATCATGCATCAAAGCAAGCAGAGGCGAGACTACGACAGTGACACCGGGCATCATCAATGAAGGAAGCTGATAACATAAAGATTTTCCGCCACCGGTAGGCAAGATCATAAGAAGATCTTTTTGATGCAAGATAGCATCCACTGCTTCTTCTTGAAAAGAGCGGAAGCGATCATGCCCAAAGACGGTTTTCAATATCTCG
>JBFEIF010000139.1:0-4677 GCA_041553795.1 Sulfurimonadaceae bacterium | reverse complement strand
GCGGGTCTGTCGTAGCCAGAAGTTCAAGGGCTTTTGATGTACGTTGTTGCGAGAGGACATAGAGGACAAGTAAAAGGGCAAAGAAAAAAGAGAGGATACCTGCAGCCAGAAGTTCCACATCAAAGGTCTGCTCTATGAGCTTGACTGTATTGTTCTTCTCATAGGAGATATAGTAGGCCACCTGTTTTTTTTCGACGTTGTAGATAGGGAGAAACATAACGATGTAGTCTTCGCCCTTAGCCTGTGTATGAAGACTGAATGCCGCTTCTGTCTTCAGTCCGGAGTCAATATCAGAAAGTATATTGGCGTTTATCATATCGATCAGTTCTGCAGAGAAGTGACTCTCCGTAGCATCCTGTGTAATGTTTTTATCCTGCAGGTAGTGTTCAGAAAGTGGACTCGGTATATAATTGCTGGCTTCGCTTTTCCACACCTTGGATGCGATGATATCCTTTCGGATCATGAAATCATAATGTGCAGGCAGCAGCTTTATCTCTTCAGACCTGATCGCATTGAATGAGTAGGATATCTCGACAGTCCCTGCAAACTTGTTATCTAAAAACAGAGGAAAGACATGCCGAAATCCATTAAAGATCCGTCCTTCCTCAAATCCGAATGCCGGCCTTCGCGTCCGGTTCACCTTGTCGATGGAGTAGCGTACAGCTTCCAAAGAGTCTCCAAACATACTCGGACGGTGAAACCTCAAAAAGCTGATGCTGTTTTTGAGGTGGAAATGCAGTTGGCGTATATTCTGCTTTTGCAGATTTTGATACAAGGGCAGAAGTCTGTCATAAAGTTCCTGTCGCAAGATGGCCTGTTCTTCAGCTGTGGCACCATTGGCTTTTTTGACAAGGGAGACTATTTCAGGCTTGCTGATGACATTGTCATAGACGCTGTTTGAGACAAGGGCGTAAGCATTGTTGATCGCTTCAAACTGGCTGGAAGCCTGATTGAGTTTGTCGGCAAAGTGAAGTTCTAGCTTCTGGTCTTTTTGGTGCAGCAGGAAAAAATATGAAGGTGTGAACAATCCCGCAGAAATAGCGATAATACTTAATAGAGCGTAAAAATATTTAATGACCGGCATTAGGACATCTCCTGCAATTTAAAGGTTTCTCTTAAGTATAACATAGTTGCCGTATAGGCATATGTGAAAATGTTAATTATTAGTATAATATATTTAAAGGGCTCTTCTGTTATTGACAATGCCATAGATATCTACTCTGTTGCAAACTGTGTCAAAAGGGGGTTATTTGAACAGACGCGAAAAGAATCCTTTGCCTTGTGCTTTGTGTATCATCTGGATATATCTGTCTATACTGGCAAGACCTAGTTCAAACTCTTTTACCATCTTGTCTTTAGCCGAGATGCTCACGCAAAACGGGACAGAGGCTATCTCATACTTCTTGGCAAGACGGGGATTGGAAGTCACATCCACCTTGGTGATAATCGCCTCGCCTTTAAAATAGTTGTCCAGATGGGGAAGCTGAGAAAGAAGCTCCTGACAGGGAGCGCACGAAGGTGAGTAGAAGTCGATAAAAATAGCTTTCTGCGTTGTCGGGACAAAGTCGCTGTAGGTCTCGTCATTGAGTTCGATGATCATTCATTTCCTTTTTAAATAAAGACATCGCAACCGATTCGTTCGGCCAGGCTTTTCCCCTCGATAGTCAATTCGATCTCTTTGTCTTTGTTGATCACAAGAAGTCTCTGTCTGGCCATTGCATTGATGATGCCTTTGAACTCTTCTACCGGAAGTCGGGAAAGTTTGTAGAGGTTTTTGAGTTGGATAAAATCTGTTTTGGCCATGGCATAGAATATCTTGAGTGCACGGTTATGGGTGAAAGCATCCCCGTATCGGCCGAGTATATCGAGTATCTTGATGCTTCGTAGAATATCGCTTTCATCCAGATCATACTGCCCCAGTTCAAACTCGTTTTCAAGTTGACGGATCAGTCTTTCTTCGAGAGAGACAATATCGAGTGTATGAAGCTTGTCTTCGGGTATCGGCAATCGGACTGCTTCAAGTTTGGCCTGTAATTCTTCTTGGTAGCTCATATGGATATTATAACCAAGTTGAGTACTTATTGAACAGGGCTTCTCTTCCTTCAGAGTCGTATAATAGCTTGGACCGATACCTGCAGTTGGGAAACATCATATCAGGTTGCTGCCTGATGTCTCCACAGTGCTCTTTTATCTAGATCTCCTTGCTAAGTCTTTCAAGAGCTTCTTGTTTTTCGATTTTTTTGCGTTCGATCTCTTCTTCTAAGGCCTTTTGCTCATCTTCGCCTTTGAGGTGGATCTCTTCCGGTGCCGTTTCGTCTTTCATTTGATGATACTCGACACTCGTCGTCAAAAGAAGCTTTAGGTCAGAGGCACTGGTCGCATAATTAAAAGCAGTCTCTTCAGTGATCTTTCGCGCCAGGACAAGAGAAAACAGGGCCTTGTTAAATGTTATCGAACCAAAACTTGTCTCTTCTTCCGCCATGGCATCTGGGATGTCTGCATCCGCTTGTGAACGGATCAGATGCTCAATACGAGGACTCATAAACATGATCTCGACTGCCGGAATCAGCTCATCATCTATGCTGTTGATAAGTCTTTGTGAGACGATCGCCTGTATATTCGTAGCCAGAGTCATACGGACACGATTCTGCTCTCTCGCCGGAAAGATGGCAATAAGCCGGTCTATGGTCTCACGGGCGTCTGTCGTATGCAGGGTCGTGAAGACCAGTTGACCTGTATTGGCAGCGTGCAAAACACTCTCTGCGGTCTCAATATCTCTCAGCTCTCCGACGACGATGATGTCGGGGTCCTCGCGCATACTTGATCGCAGAGCAGTGCTGAAATCTTTGGTGTGCTGTCCGATAGTGCGCTGTTCAATAATACATTGCTTGTCCGTATAGACATATTCTACTGGGTCTTCAATGGTGATGATATGTCTGCGCTGGTTTATATTGATCTCTTCGATGATGGAAGCCAGTGTCGTAGACTTTCCGCTGCCTGTTGTCCCTGTGATGAGGACAAGCCCGCGTCTAAGATGACTTATCTTATGAATGGCCTGGGGAAGGTTGAGCTCTTCTACTGTTCTTATGACCTTTGGAATAAGTCTGAAGACAAGGGCAAGTCCATGCAAATGTACAAACATATTGACCCTGAACCGATGGTCCTTATCTAAAAGATAGATAGTATCAAGCTCTTTTTCTTTCATAAAGTTAATAAAGTTCTTTTCGGCAAGCTCCCTTGCGATCTGTTCAACAGTATCATGTGTGACAGTCTCATCATCAAGGGGGATGATCTCGTCGTGTATCCGGGCACGGACGCAGGCCCCGCTTTTGATATGCAAGTCACTTCCATTTTTCTCAACAAGCGTGTAAAGGTGGGCTCTGAGAAATTCAATGTCTTTAAAAAATGCCATCTTGTCTCCTTGGTAATAGGTAGATATAAAGATAGTAGTACGAAATAAATTTAAATAGGATTATAATTTTCAGTTAGTTTAAAAAGGGACGACCCTATCTTTTTGCAAGGCTGTGTTAAAATTCATCAAAGGATTGATGCAGATGAGCGACGAACATAAAAACAACCCTCTTCACGGTATGACACTTGAGATGATATTAAAAGAGCTGGTCAAACATTACGGCTGGAAGATACTGAGAGAACGAGTAGAGATCCGGTGTTTTTGGAATGAGCCTTCCATCAGCTCGAGCCTGAAGTTCTTACGAAAGACACCCTGGGCCAGAAAAAAGGTCGAAGAACTTTATCTTGAGATGCTAAAAGCCAAAAAAGATATCGCCGAGATGAAAGACCTCTTCTTTCCTAAAGCTTCAAAAGAGGAGTAGACTTTTTTACTCCCGATCAAATAAGAAGTAATAACTTAGCTCCAGGATAATGATCATCAGATAAATCCCCTCTATCCATGCCGCCAAATATCCCGGTAATGTAGACACCTCTTTTATCTCCAAATATTTTGATCGCTATATAGCCGATAAAAGAGATACCTGCTATCAATACAATCATAAGCCAAGTCTGATGGGGGTTGAATATCTCGAAAGGCCCTATCATCAAGCCAATAATAAGAGTGATCCCGAGATCTTCTATAACTGCTATTTCCATCTTAGCCACTTATATATTTCAGTCATGATGAATATCGGCAATGAGACTAAGAGTATAACACCCCACTCCTGCCAGCCCATTGCTACTGTATGAAGTGCCTCTTGTAAGAAGGGTATGTATATGACACAGACCTGAAGTCCCATCGTAAAGCCGATGGCCAGTAAAAGCCACTTGTTGGTGAAGAAACCGATCTTGTTGATCGGTTCTTTGAGCGAACGAAAATTGAGGACGACCATCTTCTCAAGCACGATCATCCCTGTAAAAGCAACGGTCTGTGCCAGTACAAGCCCATTCTCCGGATCTGCAGAAAGATAATGATGAAAAAGCCAGAGTGTTGCCAGCCCGACATAACTTCCCAATATCAGTATCATGCCTAGTCCGTAGGAATCAAGGATAGGTTTGTTCACCTCTCTTGGCGGGCGTTTCATGATCCCTTTTTCAGCAGGTTCCAGTCCCAGCGCAAGTGCTGTTATCCCATCTGTGATCAGACTCATCCAGAGGATCTGTACCGGGAGCAGGATCAGGGGACCATTCACCAGGATATTGCTGAAGATCGCCATGACCTCGCCG
>JBFEIF010000138.1:0-4679 GCA_041553795.1 Sulfurimonadaceae bacterium | reverse complement strand
CCGCCCTCAGTCGTGACCATGATGATAGGAAGATCTGCAAAACGGTCATCAGCACGTACCTTTTTTACCAATTCCAAACCATTCATTTCTGGCATATTCCAGTCAGTGATCAACATACCTGTATCCGGATTACTGTCTAAAACAGCCCACCCTTGAACACCATCTTCCCCTTCTAAGACATCTTTATATCCTAAACGGGCCAACGTATTCTTAATGATACGACGCATTGTTGAACTATCATCTACTACAATTAATTTCAATATTTATCCTTGCAAGAATTTATATATATATTACGCTAATAATAACTTATTCTACTTTGAGCGAACTTTAAAAACATTTTTAAGGTCGATTGTACCCTCATAAAATGCTTTTCCAATGATCACACCGGCTACGTTCCCGGCTTTTTCCAGGTTTTCGATATCCGACTCGTCTCGTACGCCACCGCTTGCTATCGTAGGTATACCCGAAGCCTCTGCTATAGACTGGGTAAATTCGACATTCACACCGCTCAAAGTCCCGTCTCTTCCGACATCTGTACAGATAATCGCTTCGACTCCCGCATCGGCAAAAGCCTTAGCCAGGTCTGTCGCTTTCATCTCTGAAGTCTCCGCCCAACCTTCAACGGCAACATATCCGTTTATCGCATCGATACCCACAGCGATCGGATACTTCTTTGCCATTGCTTTTACAAACTCCGGGTCTTTCACAGCTATGGACCCAAGGATGATCCTGTCAATCCCAAGTTCTACATAACGCTTGATGGTCTCTTCATCACGGATCCCTCCGCCAAGTTCAAGCTTCATCTTACAGTTGGCACGGATCTTTTCTATCTGCTCGAGATTTTTCGGTTCTCCAGCAAAGGCACCGTTAAGATCGACCAGATGCGTCCATTCTGAACCCATCTCTTCAAATGTCTTGACTAACTGCCATGGTTCGTCTGAATAGATCTTGGCACTGTCCATCAGTCCCTTTGTCAAACGTACAGCCTTTCCGTCTTTAAGATCTATTGCCGGCAAAATGTCCATATTGTTTCCTTGTTTTTAAGTGTTTCTATAAGTTGATAAAGTTTTTCAAGATCGCCAAACCATTTTTATGGCTTTTTTCGGGGTGAGGCTGGATACCGAGAACATTGCCGTTTTGAACAGCCGAAGTAAAACGGTAACCGTATTCTGTCTCACCGATGATGTTATCCTTATTGTCGCACTGGACATGAAAGGAGTGGACAAAATACAGATAATGTTCCTGGTCCATACCTTCAAACAATGGATGCTCTTTAGTGAACATCCTGTTCCAACCCATATGAGGCACTTTTAAAGGATGGGAAAACTTTGAGGTATCAAATCCGACCACATTTCCTTTGATCAGCCCCAGCCCTTTATTAGAGCCAAACTCTTCACTCGAATCAAAAAGAAGCTGCATTCCCAAACAGACACCCAGCATATAATTTCCGCTTTTGGCATAAGCTTTGACAGCCTCATCCATCCCATTGACCCTGAGATGTTCCATCGCATCACCGTAAGCACCTACACCGGGTAATATAAGTTTTTCATACTCCCCAAGCTTTGTCGGATCTGACTCAACAACAACATCTTCGCCCAAAACCGAAAATGCATTTTTGACCGAGGCAAGATTGCCCATGTTATAATCAACTATTCCTATCAATCGTCACTGCCTTCCGCTTGGTTTGTCATTTTTATATATACCGCCAGTGTTATTGTCAAAAGTGCTACGCCACCGATCAAATAGACCGCATGGATCAACATACCCGGTTCAATAATAGCAAACTTAAAGACCAGCATTAGCGCTTCAATGGAAAGTGCGATAATGATCGATCCCAAGAACTTGACCATTGTCCTGTTGGCACTCGAATGCGAATGCCTATGCATACCCATGACTTCTTCTTCAAAGATAGTCTTTACCAGATCGAATATCGCCAGTGAAAGCGTCAATAAGATCGTCGCTTCAAATATGGTCTTTATCGGTAAAGCATTATAATCGATTCCATGAGACAAGAAGCTTTCAACTCCTTTGACAAACAATAAAAGAGAGACCATCGCCAAAGCCAGAGAAAAGAGTGAATAGGCCAACTTACTGGCGCGTCCGACCAAAGAGGAACCTGAGGTAGGATGGGCAAGTTTGATGACACTTATAAGCGGCATATCAAGACAGGCTACATACTTCACTTTCCCTGTCTCATCAAAGATAGGCTGAGATGCAGTGACGGTCAGCTCCTGCGTCAGCAAAGAAGGATAAGGGTCTGTGATTGTACAGCGTCTTTCTTTCATCGCGCGATAATAATAGGCACGTGTAGAACGCAGCTGTCCGGCATCATCCTTTTGCACAGTGTTCTGAAGATAACTCGGACTGACCTGAACACCTTTTTCATCCAGAAGATAGACGCCGTCACATTCCGGAAGATCACCCATTATCTTTCGAAGTCTGCTGGTGACTGCTTCAGTAGAGATCTCAGGAAGACGGTTCGGGAGATTTTTAGAAAACAAATAACAAAAATAAGCACGTGCTTTTGTCCGTATCTCTGAAAACTGCTGTATATCTCTTGCGACCATTTTCTGCCTTTCTTCTGTATAATTGTTGCGTATTATAGCCTTTTTTTATTAGGCAAAAGAAAAAGTCCCTATCTGGACACCCCCAAGCCCTGTCTTTTTCGCATCTACATAGTATCACGAACACTATAAAAACAGGCATTCTCTTACTTTTGCTATAATTACAAAAAATTAAAATGAGTATTATGCGAATAGCTATTGTCAGACTTTCCGCCTTGGGCGATATAATCAATTCAGCCTTTATCCTGCAATTTATAAAACAATTCTATCCGGATGCCCGCATCGAGTGGATCTGCGAAGAGGCTTTTGCTCCTATCATCCAAGAGCATCCGCTTCTTGATGCTGTACATACCGTAGCTATCAAACGCGCCAAAAAGACCCAATCGTTGTCCCTGCTTTTACAGACTGTATCAAAACTTCGTTCTTTAGGTGAATATGACAAGATCATAGACTTGCAGGGACTTCTTAAGTCAGCACTTGTCTCACGCTGTATCGGCAAGAACATCTACGGCTTTGACAAAGATTCCATTCGTGAGAGCATCGCTTCAAAGTTTTATCAGTTTCATACCCATATCCCTTACAGCGAAAACTCCATCTGGAGGACTCTTGTACTTATCAACACAGCACTGGACATACAGATCACACAAGAGATGCTTGAAGCCAAAAGAGCTGCACTTTTTTATAAAGATGAAGATAATATCACCAAGCATCTTCTTCATTCTGAACAAAAAAATATCGCCTTTGTCATTGGAGCAAGCTGGCCCTCCAAGACCTATCCCAAAGACAATTTTGTTCAGCTTGCCGACAGACTTGAGGCCAACATCATCTTGATATGGGGAAGCGAATCAGAAAAATCGGATGCAGAATATATCGCAGCACAGAGTCCCAATACACGGCTTGCACCAAGACTTACATTGAAACAGCTCACTGCTCTTATCGACAGTGTTGATCTTGTCATCGGAAACGACACCGGACCTACGCATATCGCATGGGCGATGAACCGGCCTTCTATCACCCTTTTCGGACCGACACCGGCCTCAAAAATGATGTGGCAGGACAAAGAACATATCGCCATCGAATCCGATTCGACAGTCGATCCTTTAAAACTGGACCGAAGCGACATGTCGATCAAGGAGATCTCTCCTCAGCGTGTCTTTGAGCAGGCAAAAGAGCTTTTATCATGATTGCCTATTATCTTTTTCGTTTTTTTGAGACCCTGTTTTTGATTCTGCCAAAAAGCCTGCAGCGTGGACTCGTTCTTGCCTTGGCCAAAGTGGCTTTTTTTCTTGATAAAAAACACAAGAAGATAATCCGTGCCAATCTTGATCTCGCGATCAAGGACAAGATCAGCCAAGAGACCTATGATTCTGTACTGAACTATTGCCATAAGAACCTCGCTCTGGTCCTTTTGCAAGTATTGCAAAGCAGTCGTCTAAGCGTAAACGATCTCGAAAAAAGTGTCTGCTTTGAGAACAGACACTACATCGATGATGCAATCAAAGAGGGACGAAAGGTCATCATCATATCGGCGCATTATGGGAATTGGGAGTTGGGAGCGACTGCCGTAGGGGCCTTGATCCATCCTGTTACTGCGATTCACAAAAAGATGAACAACCGCTATTTTGATGATTATCTGATGAAGTCACGTACAAAGTTCAATATGGATATGGTCGAGAAAAAAGGTGCGATCAGACATCTTGTCAAAGCCTTAAAGAACGATCAGGTTATTACTATGATGGTAGACCAGAACGTCAATCCTCATGACGGGATATATATAGACTTTCTGGGTGCAAAAGCGACACAGACTGCTGCTCCTGCTTTTTTGGCAAGAAAATTCGATGCCCTTATCATCCCAATACTCATTCATACCAGCCCTGAGAAAGAGCATGTCGTGACATTTTTCGAGCCGATTGTAACGCCTAAAACAGACAATGAAAAAAGAGATATTCTTGAATCTACCCAGGCACAGGCGGACATAATATCAGCTGCTATCATCAGATATCCGGAGCCATGGTTCTGGTGTCATAAAAGGTGGAAATCGGCTTACGAAGAGATCTATAAGTAATTATTTTCCAAATACTCTTTCAATATTTTGGCATGATCGAAGACAAGCTT
>JBFEIF010000137.1:0-4751 GCA_041553795.1 Sulfurimonadaceae bacterium | reverse complement strand
AGGCCGCAGCCGACGACGATCGCCTTGCCTTTTGCCTGATGGTTTTGCAGGTATTCGACAAGAAATTCGTTGGGCCGCATCTTTGCCCAGGGGATCTTTGTCTCGTCTTGTTGGCTTTGCCTGTATAGTGTCTCAAACCAGGCGCTTGCTTCTTTCGTTCCCATATTCAGCCTTTTTTTCTTCTCTTGGAATTATATTATAAAATCTTTGGGATACAATCTTTCAGTTGGCTGTAATGGGTTAGAAACTAGAATTGATAAAACATATCCTTGTGGATGACCTCGGGAGATAAACAATGATTAAACATATACCTTATAGTTCGCTCTATTACGCTGATCACGGATGGCTGAGAAGCCGTTTTCACTTCTCCTTTGCAGAATATAGAAATGCGGATAATATCTCATACGGTCCGCTTCGGGTCATGAATGATGACCGGATACAGGGTCATACGGGATTTGACACCCATCCGCATCATGATATGGAGATCATCACTTATGTGATCAAGGGTGAACTGACCCATGAGGACTCCATGGGCAACAAAGAGAGTCTTGGCCGCGGATCCATTCAGTACCTTTCGGCCGGAACAGGTATTACGCACAGTGAACGCAACGAAGGGGAGGAAGAGGTCCATCTGATACAGACCTGGATATTTCCTCAGAAAAAGGGGCTTAAGCCCCAATACGGATCAAAAGTCTTTGAGAAGGCAGAACGTCACAACAGGTGGCTTCATCTTGTGGGACCGGAAGGAAGTGATGCCGACATCAGCATCTATCAGGATGCTTCGATGTATGTCTCAGAGACCGATGCCGGGCAGGAACTTTCTTTTGATCTTCAGGAAGGACGACAGCTGTATTTGAAAGTGATGGAAGGCAGGGCAAAGATAAACGGGCAGCTTTTTGAATCCGGTGATGCCGCTGAGGTAGAAGATGAGTCTCTGAGAATAGAGGCAGTTGATGATGTTCATCTGCTCTTAGTCGAGATGCAAAAGTAAAACAGTCTACATCCTCATATCCGGATAGGGCTTTAAAAAACGCTTTACAGCGTTGGATAGTCCGTATATCCTTTTTCATCCTGAGTGTAGAAGGTGTTTGTATCTGCCTTGTTAAGCACAGCATTTGTCTTGAAGCGTTCCGGCAGATCGGGATTGGCAATATAAAGCATCCCAAAAGCAACTGCATCAGCTTGAGCTTCCTGTATGACACTGTTTCCTCTTTCTTTGTCATAGGCACCACAGGTTATCAGGACCCCTTTATAGGCATCTCGGATGATCGGCAGTCTTACGACGTTGGCTCCATGACGGATATCACCTTCAAGGGCATCCACAATATGTAAATAGGCAAGGTCGAAGTCGTTGAGCTTTTGACAAACGTAGGTGAAATGGCTTTGTGGATCTGAATCGCTCATATCATTAAAGGTACCGCTTGGAGAGAGTCGGACACCTGTCTTGTCGGCACCGATAGCAGAAGTGACAGCCGAGACGACTTCAATTAGAAAACGGCTTCGGTTTTCGATGTTTCCACCATACTCATCCTCTCTTTTATTCGTCCCGTCACGAAGGAACTGATCCAGAAGATAACCGTTTGCACTGTGTATCTCTACACCGTCAAAACCAGCTGCAATGGCATTCTTGGCCCCCTGGACATATTCATTGACGATTTTTTTTATGTCGGGAATACTGAGTGCACGGGGGGTTTCAAACTCTTGCATCCCCTCAAAGGTATAGACTTCGCCGGCCGGTTTGATGGCCGAAGGAGCAACAGGAAGTTCTCCCGGATGGAAGGAAGAGTGTGAGATTCGGCCTACATGCCACAACTGTAGAAAGATCTTGCCATCTTTGTCATGTACGGCTTTGGTGACCTTCTTCCATCCTTCGACTTGAGCATCATTATGGATCCCCGGAGTACAGGGATAGCCGATACCCAAAGATGAGATCTGTGTTGCTTCTGTGATTATCAGCCCTGCAGTGGCTCTTTGCGCGTAATAAGTCGCCATCAGATCATTGGGAATATTGTCCTGGACACTTCTGCAGCGTGTCAAAGGTGCCATAATAATCCTGTTCTTTAATGTGTAGTTTCCAACTTTCAGAGGTGAGAAAAGATCCATTGCCTACTCCTTGATTATAGTGGTGACTATTGTTTCATAAAAGAGATTATTTCCGGATAAAGTTTTTTATCTAGAGATCCCATGATTTTTCAAGCGACTGGAGGAGGGTCTTTTCGTAAGGATGAAACTCCTCATCTATCAGTGCGATAGAGGTCATACTGATAAGCATGGCTTTTCTCAGGTTCAGGTCCGTGATCGCTTCTATCGCCTTTTTCGTATAGCCGGCGGGATCCTCATCGGAGAGGAGGACAAGGTCTTCAATAGTATCTGCTTTGAGGTCCAGTTTTTTGGCAAGATCCTGATACAAGTCGAGCTCTTTATATCGAACCTTTCCATCCATATTGATCGCGCACAGCAGAAGCAGGAGCATCGCTTCGCTGCTGTTTTCTTTTATTTCCATGAGGGCCTTCCTTCCAGTCAGTTCCTACATTATAACAAAGAAAAAATCTTTTTGATGCCGTGCAACAGAGCGTTTATGTTATAGATCAAGGGCATACTTTTTGAGTGTCTCAAGATCGACAAGGTGGAGCATAGCGATATGGGTGGAATGAATAAAGATATGCGGGGCCATACCGTCTTTGACAGCCTGGGCAAAACGCGGACCCGAAAGGCACCAGCTCTGTCCCGCTTTGACACCGGGAAAGTTATATTGAGGCATGGGCGTAGAGAGATCGTTTCCTACTTTTTTAGAGTAATCCAAAAATTCCTGAGTAGCATAAATACAGACAGCATGGACTCCGGGATTGTCTTTGCCTGTCTGGCAGGAACCGTCTCTGTAAAATCCTGTTTTTGGGTCTATACTGCAAGGTTCCAATGGGCCGCCGAGAGCGTTAATAGGTTCGAACATAAATTGCCTTTAGATTAAGTATCTGATTGTATCCAATCTCTTTTGTATTTTTAGGTAATGTTTTTGCCTGCCTTATTTTTTAAAACAGCTTTAATAGTAGCCTTGTGTATCAGTATAGCAGCGTCTGAAAAGACTGTATAATCATATAATTGTTTGCAAGGCAGAATATGTATGAGCAGGTCTCTTTAAAGATCAAGATATCCTTACTGATGTTGGCTACGATGGGCGTGATGTCAGGTGTTTCCATTGTCGCGACACTTCCTTTGATGAGCCAGCACTTCAATACAATCGAGCATATTGATTTCCTCTCTAAACTGCTTTTGACCATTCCCTCCGTCATGGTCGCCCTCTTTGCGCCATTCGTGGGGGTGATTATCGACAAAATCGGCCGGCTGATGCCTTTATACTTTGGAGTAGTGCTCTTTATTCTGGGAGGAAGCTCCGGCTTCTTTCTGGACGATTTTTATCTCATACTTGTCGGACGGGCCGCTTTAGGCCTTGCAGTGGCATTGACCATGACCTCTTCTATGGCATTGATCGGTGACTACTTTGATCATAAAAGCCGTGAAAGGTTTATGTCATTGCAGGGGATGTTTGTCGGTTTTGGCGGGATCGTCTTTGTTGTTTCGGGCGGATATCTGGCACATTTTGGATGGTCTTACCCCTTTTTGATCTATGCTTTGCCTCTTTTGTTCCTGCCCTTGCTTCTTTCAGCCTTGAAAGAGCCTGAAAAGATCCATCATCTCTCTGCCTCAGATACGCAGATCCCGGCAAAACTTTTACCGGTCTATCTGACCGGTTTTTTTTCCATGCTGCTGTTTTATATGTTGCCTACCCAGATGCCTTATCTTGTCATCAATGAACTTCATGGTACACCCAGCAGCGTGGGTTATTTTATTGCTTTTGCGATGCTGATAAATGCATTGGTCGCACGAAAATATGCCAAACTCAGAACGCATTTCAGTTTTGGACAGATCTTTGTCATCATATACTTCTTTTTTGGGACAGGTCTTTTGATCATCTCTCAGGTTACTACGCCTAATCAGCTCTTTTTTGCTTCTATGTTTATGGGAGTCGGGTTTGGTCTTGTCCTGGTCAATATCAATGTCTGGCTGCTCTCCTTAGTCGAAGCACATAAAAGAGGACGTGCGGTCGGGATGCTGACCTCAAGCTTTTTCTTTGGGCAGTTCTTCTCTCCGATAGTCTTTCAGCCTGTCGTCATGTCGATTGGAATACAGGGATTATTCTTTGCAGCGGCTCTTCTTTCATTTGCGGTCGCAGCGGTTCTATTCTTCAAAGTCTTTGTCAAAAGAAAAGCAGGATAATAGACCCGACGTCTTTATGGCCGATCGTTTCATCTTTGGAGTAGCTGTAGAAATTCTTCAAAACTCTTGTCCCAGTCGGTAACAATGCCGTATAGATCAGTCAGGACAAGGGCATCAACCAGATAATCGAAGGCTTTTGCCCTTTGTTTATGTGTATGCAAATCCCCTTAGTGATCCTGTTATTTTTTATCTACCGCTCTAGTGGATAAATACCTGAAATGTTTTATGAACAATAAATCCTATACCTGCGCTTTCTTATGAAAAAGTAGGGTGTATTAATCAAACGGCACCCTGCTTATATGTTACAATGTCTTCAAAATTAACCAAGGAAGTCTATGCAGATCGTAAGCGAGTCAATTTTATCTTTAGGCCTCAATAAACCTTCCGAGATAAGCGACAATCAGCTGCTTCTGCTTGATATCGATCCGAACAAAAAAGAGGTTTGGTACGAGCTTGCTTTGGGAAAACATATCTCT
>JBFEIF010000136.1:0-4754 GCA_041553795.1 Sulfurimonadaceae bacterium | reverse complement strand
ATATCTGTCCAGAGTCTTGGCAAGTTCCCACCCTGTGACTTGTTTATTCTCCTTACGCAGCTGCTGCCGAAGTGTCCGCAGTTTTTCATAGGCAAAGCCGGTATTGAGATTGAGCATATAGGCTTTGACAGAATCAAGCGGTGTATCAAAACGTGCCAGTCCATAATTTCCAAGTCCTCTGCGTTGGTCTTTTGGCTGCATGCCTTTTCCGCTGAAATCCCACTGGCCAAAGAGAGCATTTCCTTTAGAAGAGAAACGTGAGGTGGCCCAACCGCTTTCTTCAGCTCCCTGGGCTAAAGCCAGAGAGACAGGGATGATGTCGACACGCTTTTTCAGTTCGGCAAAGAGGGCTTCGTCGACTTCTGTGTCCGAATTTTTTAGTACCTTGTACTTAAGCGCAAGCTTTTTGACAAACGGACTCTCTTTGGCAGCCTTTTGCAGCTGTTCCCGCTCTTTTTGTATCTCTTCATTGGACATCAGGACCAAAGGGGTCAGCAGGCGGAAAAAGATGCTTTTTTTATCATGTACGGAAATCGTATCTGCCGTATTTTTCCAATCATCGCCGATCTTTGAAAAATAGAGGCGGGGTACTTCGGCATTTCCACTTCTAAGACTTGCGGACGTATAATTAAGATCATCCAGAAGTTGTTTAAGCTCCTTGACGGATGAGATATGCACCGTCTGTTTTTCGGTCTTCTCTGCATCATTGCTGCTCTTGTTGACACCGCTGCAGGAAATAAAAAATAATGTACTGAGTACCAGAAAAAAGGTCGGCATCTTATTGTCTTTTTATATTGGCTTTTGAACCTGCTATATTAGTACTTTTATAATAATAAATGGCTTTTTCGGACTAAAAGCATAGGTCTATAAGGCTCTCCTTTTCTGATATCTAAGAAACTTTTTCCTATAATCTGCAAAAAGAAAATATGTTAGCAAAATGTAAACAGGCTCTTTTGGATAAAAACATCAATCCGGCATCAAGTATTGATTATGACATTAACGGAAGGATATACAGTATCAGTCTGGAATGGATCATCTCTGCTTATCTAGAGACAGAGAAGAAAGAGCTCTTTGTTGGACTTTTTAACAAAGTATTGACGAAAAGCGATCAGGATATCGAACTGTTTTTTCAGCAGATGGGACAATTGATATTGATGAGCTCGCTTTCAGAACAAAGAGAAGCCGTCTGCGAGGCAGATGTCTCTTCAATAAAACAAGCACATACTGGTGCCGATTCAGCGACACAGATTTGAGGTAAGATGAAAAAAGTTAAGAATATCGTAGGCGGATTGCTCCTTATAGCAATTTTAGGTTTTTTGGCAGGCTGCTCAAAGGTTAGCGATGAAGATCTCCGTGTTGCGCATATAGCTGCAGATCAAGGGGCAATGATCATAGATGTGCGTTCTAAAAAAGAGTTTGACAAAGGACATATAGAGGGAGCAGTCAATATCCCGATCGATGTGCTTGATAAGATGTACGGAAGACTTCCCCGCGAAAAAGAGATCATTGTCTATTGCCGCAGCGGCAGTAGAAGTATGGTTGCAGCACGTTTGTTAAAAGAGCAGGGATGGACCGTGCATGACGTTGCGACCCAGGATGACTGGAACAGAAAGCTCGTACCTCCAAAGAAATAAAGATCAGTTCTTGTGAAATGAATGCATGAAATGGTAGATCGTCTCACCCAGACTGATCCCATGACGGATCTCCAGTCCATGAAGTTCCATGGACAGTTTTTCGAGATTTTCTACCTTCAGGCTTAGTCTGTCATTTGACTTTTTTGATGAGATTGTCTGCAGAAGGCGTTTTGTCTCCTGATCGAATCGGGCACCAATAGAAGACTTTATCTCGTTTAACGAAGAAGCCACTTTTCTTAATTCACTCATACTAAATTCCATATAAGCTTTCATCTGTCTTTCCTTGTTTTATATAGATTATCCTAGCACAATAAAAATTTAGACTGCAGATAGAAATAGAGTTACATTCTCTTTTTAAAGAAAACATATGAACTTTTTCTAAAAATACTCTATATCAATAAAGAATATTCCTAAGGGCTAGGGGGACTGGATAGAAAGAGAGCGCTAAAGTTTTGGAGACAAAAGGATATTGAGCTATGAAAAAGGCAGCTTTGTCAGACGGAAAGAGAATATAAGCCAAGTAGGGTGAACAGTCGACTTAGATCTGTTATATAAGTCAGATCAAAATCTATAACTGACATAAAGTCCTTGCTCATGCTTGGCTAGCGAAAGAGTGACGGAATAGTCGTCGGTGTCAAAGAAGCGATGCAGGGAATAGGAGAGAGTACTTCCAATGAAAGAACCTGCAAAGTCGTAGGCCAGGTCGGCATTGCTCCAGCTATTTCCTTTCTCGTTGGAATCACGTGTTTCCTTAATGACTCCGGGAACTAATCCTATCAGGGTACCGTAGCCAATCAATTCAACGCCGTTGAGTCGTTCGACCTGAGTTAAAGAGTATTGGTTGAATGCTTCCAAGGCGGTCTCGCTTCCTGCACCAAAGGCGGCGGAGATAAGAAAATGTTTTTGTTTATCACTGTCAAAGCTGTAGTCTTCAGAGGCGTTGGCAAAGGCTATGAAGAGAAACAGAACCTGTATATATTTCATGGTAATCCTTAGAAATAAGCAGGCTCAGTATATCATGAATTTTGCATTATTCTTCATCTTTTTTGGTTAGAGTCATCTCATACAGCCATTGCTGAAGAGGAAAGAGCTCTTCATAGATCTTGAAACACCTGTCTATCAGTTCGGAAGAGAAATAGACCTTGTCCGGAGCAAACTTTTTATTGACGACCATGCCATCAAGCAGGGCCAACTCAGGATAGGGGTAAGTTTTGTCAAAACCACGGGGAAGACGTTTGTAAGAGGGTTCGATGACACAATACCCTTTTTCTCGACACGCTTGTAAGATACTGTAAAGCTTGTCGGCATTTTCCAAGTTCAAGATATAGTCTCTATAGGTACTTAGCAAAGCAGTGTCAAAGCGGCGGATACCGGCGCCGATAACATACTCTTCGGGAGTCGCACGGGTATAAAAATTCGAAGATTGGGTGCGCTTTCCTTTTCCCTGCCAAAATACAACGCCCGTATGTGTTTTAAGCGGGGTCTTGTCTTTTGCAAAGCGGGTGTCTCTATAGATCCTGTATAAAGAACCATTTATCTTTGGAATAGCATTGATAGTGGGGACGAGCGCCTGGATATGTTCACCCATCTCTTCTACAAACGCACGGTTGGCATCTAGAATATGCTCTTCGTAGATATGTTTTCTGTCTTCAAACCACTCTTTGGTATTATTCGAGCGAAGTTCTTTCAAGAAATCCAGACTTTCTTTAGAGTATCCCTTAAATGTCATTTTCAATACACTTTGATGTTTCTACCAAGTTAAATGGAAGTAATAATGTTATAATTCTCATAAGAATATTATACATTAGCTATTGCTAATATAGTATTAATTAATACCGTGTTGTGAGATAACTATAAATAACATTAATAAGGAAAAAATATGAAAGTAATGAAAGCTTTATTGTGGCTGGCTGTGATCGGGTCTGCATTGATCTATGCAGGCGAATCAGCACTTATCGATGCTGCAAAAAATAATGATTTGGCAAAGGTCAAGAGTGCATTGGCAGCGGGAGAAAATATCAATGTAGCGGGTCAAGGCGGCGCACGTGCATTGATGTGGGCAGCAAAAAACAATCAAATTGAGATTGTTGACTTCCTTCTAAGCAAAGGTGCAGATGTAAATGTCAAGGATGACGCTGGATACAGCGCTCTTATCTATGCCAGTAATGAAGGAAATGTCAAAGTAGCAGTAAGTCTTATCGAGCACAAAGCAGATGTAAATGTCCGTACTAAAAACGAATCGACGGCTTTGATCATCGCTACTCAGAAAGGACAGCTTAATATAGCAAGACTTTTGGTTGACAAGGGTGCCCAAGTCGATATGCGTGATGGAGGTGGGTATACGCCTTTGATGTATGCTGCCCAGGAAGACAACAGTAATGAAGTCAAGATCGCTGAGTTCCTTATCAAGCATGGTGCCGATGTAAACAGTAAAGACGAAGAAGGCTACACAGTCTTAATGGCAGCATCTGAGATGGGACACGAAAAGATAGTAGAGCTATTGCTAAAAAACGGGGCTGATAAAAATGCTAAGACAGAAGAAGGCAGTACGGCCCTGGATTATGCACAAGCCGAAGAACATACGCAGATAGTCAAACTGCTTAAATAGGTTTAACGCTCCATGTCCTTGCTCATATAAGCGAGGACAAGTGCAACGACAACGAGTATTCCAAACATAACTAGCCACACTGTAAAGTCAGCCCCTCCTGTTTTTGTCACTGCTGCCTGCGGATCCATTACTTCCCTTTGATGTATGAACAGCAGTAGTCAGTGATCGTCTTGACATTGACTTGGAACTTCGAGTTGGCCGGGACTTCAAATGTCTCTCCGCCTTTTACGCTGACAAAGCTGTCGCTTCCAGGAAGTTTGAGATCAAGTTCACCCGCGATGATATCCATTACTTCGTATTCTGCTGTACCAAACTCATATTCACCCGGCATCATGATGCCCAATGTCTTGACTGAACCGTCTGCAAAAGTCAAAGTACGGCTTGTGACTTTTCCGTCAAAATAAATGTTTGCTGCTTGTGTTACGGTAACGTTTGTAAATTCTGCCATGGTAGGTCCTGTTTGTTTTTTGTAATTTTAGCACAGCTAAGAGAAAATAGGATGTTTTTAGCTT
>JBFEIF010000135.1:0-4754 GCA_041553795.1 Sulfurimonadaceae bacterium | reverse complement strand
TTCTTCAATCAGAAGTTTAAGCTCTTCGATACGCTCAAGCTCTTCAGCACTCTTTTGCTCAAGCGCTTTGAGTTCTTTTAACTCGTTTTTGAATGACTTCTTTATCTTCTTATCTTCATTCAGCTGTGCTTCTTCTGCTTCGATGGCTTCTGGAGCTGTTGTGTCAGAAAGGTATTCACGTAAAAAACCGACACCGAATATACCGCCGATCGCAATATGTGTCGAGCTGACAGGAAGACCAAGCTGTGAAGCGATGATAACGGTGATAGCCGCCGCCATAGCTACGGCATAGGCGCGGATCTGGTTAAGCTGAGTGATCTCGCTTCCTACAGTATTAATAAGTTTTGGACCATACAAAGCAAGACCGAGAGAGATACCGGCCGCACCGATCAGCATGACCCACAGAGGAATAGCAGCTTTGGATGCAATGGCCGAACTCTTGACAGCATCAGCGACTGCGGCCAAGGGACCGACGGCATTGGCAACGTCATTGGCTCCATGTGCAAAGGAGAGCAGGGCTGCTGCAAAGATGAGTGGGATAGTGAAGAGTGAATTGGCATCTTTGACAGTGTTTTCCATAGAATGGGAGGCTTTGATAATACGCGGTCGAACGATAACATACACGATGATAGCAGTTACAAGACCGATGCTTAAAGCAGTCATCAATGAGGGCTTCTTGGTGACTTCAAAGGCGAATGGCAAGATGGAATTAACGGTCTCAATGATACTTGGCCAGATCTTTTTCAGACCTTTGAGTGTTAGGTAGGTCGCAAAGGCAAAGGCCATGATCGCAACATAGAAGGGGACCATCTTGCGCATGGCAGTGAGACGGTCTTCTTTATAGAGGATCGTCTTCTTGATAGCATAGAGAAAGATAGCTGCGATAATAGCGCCTAAAAGAGGTGATATGATCCATGAAGAAGCGATCTTGCCCATTGTTCCCCAGGAGACGATAGAAAAACCTGCAGCTGCAATACCGGCACCCATGACACCGCCGACAATGGAATGTGTCGTTGATACAGGGGCACCTACTTTTGTAGCGATATTAAGCCAGACACCGCCGGCAAGCAAGGCAGCTGTCATCGCCCAGATAAACTCATTTGTATTGACAAACAAAGCCGGGTCAATGATCCCTTTTTTGATAGTGCTGACAACATCACCACCAGCAATCAGGGCGCCTCCCGCTTCAAAGATCATCGCAATGATGATGGCTCCACCCATTGTAAGAGCTTTTGATCCTACAGCAGGTCCAACATTGTTAGCGACATCATTGGCTCCGATATTAAGTGCCATATAAGCGCCGAAAACAGCAGCGATCGCTAAGAAGGCATTATTGCTTACATTATCTGCACCAAAGCTGTACAAAAGTGCTGCGACCATAAATAGGATCGCTATGCCCATGCGTAAAAAGTCAGACTCTGAGCTTTTTGTCGCTTTTTTCTCAAGTTTTTTCAGTGTATGGATATCCATTAACGTCCCCTGCCAAGATTAAGTGTGTATTTTACCTGTTGGTTGCAAGTAAATGATGTTTTTTAAACATAGGATGAGATTGTACAGTTTGTTAGTTGAAAAGGAAGAAAAAGTAAGAAAAAATTCTTACTTATCTGTTTCTAAATAGGCTTTGATGATCTTTTGCTCTTCATACGGACGGCTGGCAGGGTAAGAGACTTCTACCATCTCGAGCTTGACGACGTTCTCATATCCCGATTTTACTTGGCCAAAGATAGTATGGCGTCCATTGAGCCATTCAGTCGGCGCTACTGTAATAAAGAACTGGCTTCCGTTTGTACCAGGCCCTGCATTTGCCATGGCAAGAATACCTTTTTTATTGAAGACGACATTCGGAGCAAACTCGTCCTGAAAAGGCCTTTTCCATATGGATTCTCCTCCACGGCCTGTACCGGTTGGGTCACCGCCTTGGATCATAAAACCTTTGATGATACGATGAAAGATCAGGCCGTTGTAATATCCGTTCTTGACGTGTGTCATAAAGTTCTCAACTGCTTTAGGCGCGATCTTTGGGTAGAGTTCCAGGCTTATTTTTCCCTGGGTTGTCTCAAGGATGACAACAGGATTGTCTGTCTGCGCAGCTTTTTTTGACAAAGAGTCATGTAAAGATGCGGCTTGTAAAAATAGCCCGAGGCTGAAAAGCATTATCAGTGTTTTAATCAGATTCATTTTGGAGTCCTTTTATTTGTGTGATGATATTATAGATATCTTCACTTTCACCTAAGATAAAACTCTTTTTTTGTGCGCGGGATATGAGCTCTATCGGGTCATAGCTGCTCTCTTCGTCTAGGATAATGATCATATATTCTGTGTTCAGACAGTTCAAATGGCTGAGGGGATGAAGTTCGATACCTTCAGCTTTGTCGGGATCATCATAAAGGTAGGCGCAGGTCGTGAAATATTCATTGATCTGAGTACAGAGTTCGCGTCGCTGTTTGGTACTGTGATGGAGAATACTGATCTGCTTCGCATCGGCTTCTTTGAGCAGGGTCTCAAGGATCACGAGTGTATTCATATAGGTGTTGCCGAGCTTGAATACAAGTTCGTTCTCAAGTTTGTCCACGATCAATCCCTCGCATGCAGCACAGAGTGCAGGAGAGAGCCTGAAACTTTCAGGCAGAGTATAGACCTTTCGTTTCTCAAGCCTGTAATGCGAGCTGGAGATGAGGCGTCCCTCTTTTTTTAACAAAGATTCCAGACTCTGAAGATCCGTTTTATTGACATCATCACAGGCTATGAGATCATATCTCTGTTTCTCACGGGTACGTTTTTTTATCGATTCAAAGGTACTGACTGTGATGTCGGCAGGATTGATGTCCCATTGGGAGTGTTCGACAAATTGGAAGATCATTGCCTGCAGTTGGTGGACATTGCAGGTACGCGGAGCAAAGATGATGAGGTCGATATTGGGACGCTTCATCTTCTCATACAGAGTCTTGGCTGTCAACAGGGAGCTTTTACCTGAGCCCGGCAGTCCTTTGATATGTAGGTTCTCTTGAAGATCAGTATGCATAAGCGTCTGCTGCTGGATGGACATCAATGTATTTGTCTCGGGAACGATGAGTTCGGGGAATAGGGTCTGCAGGGCCGTATTGACATCACAAGTATGATCTTTGAGAGATAAAGCGAAGATCTTCTCTTTATAGTCGTTTGATCCCTTGAACAGTGTCAAGGGCTTGGGAATCAATTTGTGAAAGCTCTCATCCAGAGTGTCAAAAGTACTCTCATCCAGCCGTGTACAGACCAAGAGCGAAAGAATCGGGGTAGATTGGGTCTCAAAAGTCTCATTCAGCCGCGATCGTATAAATTGCTGGAGAGAGAGGACCTCTATATCCGCATTATTGTCATTTTCGCCTGCGATAGCAGCTGTCACGCCTTGAAGTTCCTCCGCAGTATGATCAAAGAAGCTAAAGAGGACAACCCCGATATTGGGATGAAGCATCATACATTCGACGGTTCTGTTCTGACCTTGAAAAAAGAGAGGCAAATGCGAAAAGAAACGGGCTTCATCTCCCAGTTGTTCATGTAAAAGTTGAATAGTGCTCTCATGTGAAGGCGGAAGCGCTTGTTGTGAGGAAGCTGAAAAGAGTTTAGAAAAAATATTCACGCTCTGCCTCATGGGTTTGAAAATAGGCTTTTTTAAATGATCGTTTCAAAACTTAAAAAAAACTATTGGGGATATATTATAGAGAAAGGATCGGCCGAAGCCGAGGAGGTAATTATTTACCTGCAGCAACTCTGTCTTTAAGACCTTTTCCTGCTTTGAACTTTGGAACCATCTTATCAGATGTAGTATAAGTCTTGTCAGTTCCTGGAACTTTACCACTTTTACCTTTTTGAAGAGCAGAATCAAAACTACCAAATCCTACTAGAGAAACATCTTCTTTAGAAACAAGTGCCGTAGTTACAGCATCAGTAAATGCTTTGATTGCAGTTTCTGCTTCTACTTTAGTCTTGTAGTCGCCACTTTTTTGAACTAGTTCAACGAATTGTGCTTTATTCATCGTATACCCTCTTGATTAATGTTTTGTCATAACTTAAAGCTTAAATCTAAAGCGCCAAGTTAATCAACTGCGAATACTTTATAGCTTTTTTCCTTAAAAATTACTTCGAGCCCCTATTTTTAGGGCGAAAATGATTGAAAAGTTTAAAATCATGCATTTTTGACTGCTCTTGAAACATAATATTTTTTGATTTAACATAGGATAGACTAAGGGGGATCCCCTTTTTTACGATTTGGCTTAAGCCAATGATGAAGCGTATGTTCTGCTCTTTTACCTTATCGACAAGGCTTTGTTTCTTGCCCAGACATAAGAATACGTCTTCCAGACCAATCCGTTCGTGTTCGCTTAAGCTGCTCAATGTCAATCCTTTAATCTGTTTATCTTACGTACTACTCTTACAATATCTTCATCTTCCAATTCGCCTAGCATCTGCAGTACGACTCGGGCGGCCTGGGGAGCGGAATTCCCAATCTTCCAATCCTGATAAGTCCTCATAGAGACACCCATCTTAGTGGCCATCTCCTTTTGAGAGATCTTTTTACCCATATACTGCGATTCGACTGCATTATGAAGAATATTGAACACATCTGCCAAATCCATAAGGAACAGTTTATAGGAAGTAAGCTTAAAGTATACATTAATAAGTATATTTTATATCTTATTTATGTATTTATATTCGTTTTATTGTATTAATTACACATAATAGTGATAATAATACATAATTTATAGCTATTATTGTAC
>JBFEIF010000134.1:0-4768 GCA_041553795.1 Sulfurimonadaceae bacterium | reverse complement strand
CATACTCCTGTTAAGAATAGCCTGGAGATCGGTTATCCTATGGACGGGAAGACAAAGTCTCTGCCTATCATGCTTCTTGCAGCACAGCTTGTTCCAAAGATCCCTATTATTGTCCACGGAGACAGAGCCCAGCCAAGTAAACTCGGATTCAATCCCAAAGATTTTCATGAGAACACCAGACTAAGTTCCAATATCCACTATTTCGACCGTGCCAATTTCTTTCCCAAACTTTCAAAACTTACTGATCTCAGACGTGCGCTTGGTATCCGTACGGCCTTCAATACCATTGAGAAACTCCATAACGTCGCACATAGCGATTTTGCCCTTATCGGGATGCATCATCTTCCTTATTTTGATCTTTACAAAGAGTTGTATGCATCCCAGTATAAACGCCTTGTCATCGTACGCGGAAGTGAAGGAACACCTGAGATACTGAAAAAGACGACCATACTGGTCGTCGAAAACGGACAGTCCCATTCTCTGCCTATAGATCCTGCCGATTACGGATTAAAGACTTTTGAGGCGAAGAAAGAGATCACCCTGAACGAGATGATCGAACAACTTGAAAACCCAAGCGAAGAGGTCGTGCAATACGCACGTTTAAATGCCGCACTCCTTCTCTACACAGCCAATCAGGCAGCCAGCATCGAAGAGGCTTTTGAATCACTGCAAGGTGCCTATGAGAAGCTTCTTAAAAAAACACTAAAAGCAGAAGCGCACTAGATGTTTACAGGTCTAATACGTGAGATGGCAACCGTGCAGAGCTATCGCAACAATGAGCTCACTCTCAAAGCTGCGTACAAGCCCGGTATCGGTGATTCTATCGCTATCAACGGTGCCTGTCTGACAGTCATTAGACTCCAAGAAGGCGGTTTTACCGTCGAACTCTCTCCGGAGACACAATCTTATATCGCAACGCAGAACCTCAAAGGCAAAGTCCACATGGAACCGGCTATGCAGATGGGAGAACGTTTTGAAGGACATATCGTACAAGGGCATATAGACTGTGTAGGCGAGATAAAGAAGATCAAAGACAATGGCAACTCAACCGACTTTTTCATCTCGATCCCGGAAGCTTTCCGCCGTTTTCTCATACCAAAAGGTTCTGTAAGCGTTGATGGTGTCAGTTTGACTATCAATGAAGTCACAGACGACGGTTTCCGTCTTACTATCATCCCCCATACCATCAGAGAATCACTTTTTGGCAGCTATATGGCCGGACATCAGGTCAATATTGAGACGGATATGTTTGCGCGCTATATCTTCCATCTCTTTAACCCTGAGAAGAAAAAGCCCGTCTCCTGGGATGATATCGACAAGATAAGTGCCTTATACTAAAAAAGGTCCAATACTTTTAGACTTTTAGGCAGTTTCGTCCCGCACTCTTTGCCTCATATAAAAGTTCATCTGATCTTCGATAAAGGCTGTCTTCATCATATTCCTTATTGCCATCACATAATACAAGTCCGCCCGAAACGGTGATAACACCGTAAGGTTCATTATACTTATGTTCGATTTCCAATGAAGAAATACTTTGGATGATCTTTTTGGCAAACGTGATTGCATTCTCCCTTCTCTCACCCGTAAAGATGATGACAAACTCCTCTCCGCCCATACGGAATAAAAAGTCATCCGGACGTTCCAGACTTTCCAGCATACGTTTAGCGACCTTCTGTAAGACAATATCTCCAAGCTGATGTCCGTAATGATCGTTATAGAGTTTGAAGTTGTCGATATCCAAGATCAAGTACCCGAAGATCACCTTGTGTCTTTGTGCACGTTTGATCTCATTGTTGGTTATCTGAGCATAATAACGTCTGTTATAAAGACCCGTCAGTTCATCTGTCACAGAGAGTTTTTCGACCTGCTGTACCATCTCTTCCAGCTCTATTGTACGAGAGCGGACCTGTTCTTCAAGAGACAGGCTTAATGCTTCCAACTCTTTTTTGGCTGTAATAAGATGCCTGATAGCACTGTAACCGATAATCTCGCCTCGTCTGTCAAATTCAGGCGAGATAACGACATCGACCCAGTAAGCCGTTCCGTCCTTTCTACAGTTTTTGATCTCTCCTCTCCACTCTTTACCTGATTGGATAGTAGCCCACATCTCTTTATAGACCTCTTTGGAAATATCTGCATGCCGAACAATATTATGGGGGTGTCCTAGTAACTCTTCCTGTGTATAGCCGGAGATATCACAAAAGGCTTTAGAGACATAGAGAATAATACCTTTTTTATCTGTTTCCGAAGCGATGACATTGGCATCAAACTTATCAATGAGTTTTTTCATCTGCGTGTTCACCGATTCGACTTCATTGATATGTGCCTCTAGCTCCATATTTAAAAGATAGACCTCTTGATGCAGTTTTTCCTCTTTTCTACTGGTGATAAACAAAAAGAGCAGCAGTAAAAAGACCATACCGTTTAAGGCAAAGAGATTCATGGAGTTAGACTTGTCTTTTAAGGTGTAATCATCCAAAAGCAGAACGTATATTTTGTCAATGGTATCCCCTACATGCAGTGTCTCATTCTCTATTTTGAGAGCCTGCATTATCTCTTGACCTTCGCTCAACACTTGTATATGTTTTTCAAGTGTAATGATCGTCTTCTTCAGACTCTCATATGAAGAACTAATCTCTTTTAGAGCCTGCAGCGTTTCTTCTAAGAGTTCATAATCAGAAAGACGGTCATAACTGATAAGTGCTACCATGAATACGACCTGATCAAGCAGTCTCTCTATCTCATGCTGTTTTTCAGGCGGCACCTTTTCATGAATACGTTTTTTAAAGTAGGCATGTATATCAAAAACCGCACGTGTCGAGTTTATACTCAGTCCGTTCCATGATTTATACCGTTCGATATAGTCATTTGAAAGGCGAAAATTATTCTGCAGTTTGAGGTAGAGTTCGTGAAATTCAGCATGCACTTTTTTTTCATTAAAATCAGCATGTGCCTCTAACAAGAGCAAGACCTTCTTAAAGGCCTTCGTATCGTCGACAATACTGTCAAAACTTTGATGATTAGTGTTCTTGTTGAAGATCGTCTCGATCTTTTGATTCAAGGTCTTCAAGGACTTGAGCTCATATAAAAGCGTATACTCTCTTGCTCTGTTCTCTCTACTGCTGCTGATGTAGACAAGTTCGATCAAAAAGAGGATGAATGTCAGGATCAAAAGCTTGTTACTGCTCCCGCCTTTCAAGACCTTTTCATCTTTCTTATTCATATACTTTGCCCGTCAATGTTCTTAAAAAAGCGATGATCTTTGCTATCTCATCATCTTTGATCTCTCTTCCTAACTGTGCTTTCACCATAGTCTCGACCGCTTCTTTAAGTGTCGTAGCACTTCCGTCGTGAAAATAAGGTGCCGTTTTTTCTACATTTCTCAGACTGGGGACTTTAAAATAGTATTTGTCAAAGACTTTTTTGGTTACATTGTAACGGCCCATGTCCTTGGAACCGCTCGGAAGTTTTTCAAAGACTCCGATCTTCTGATAAAGTGTTCCCCCTATATTGATGCCATTATGGCAGGCAATACAGCCCTTGGACTTAAACAGACGAAGTCCCTCTTTTTCTTCTTCGCTAAGCGCTGTCTTATCGCCGTTTAAATACCGGTCAAACTTTGAATCAGGGGTTATCAGCGTCTTTTCAAACTCTGCTATAGCATTGGCAAGGTTTCTTTCTGTGATTCCGTCATCATAGATATTTTCAAAACGTCTTACATACTCTTTATTATTTTTAAGCTTCTGCAGGACCGATGACAATGTCTCATTCATCTCAAGCGGATTGACAATCGGACCTAAAGCCTGTTCTTCAAGGTCTTTGGCCCGTCCATCCCAAAACTGTGAAAAGTTATAGACAGAGTTCCAGACGGTTGGTGTGTTTCTCTCTCCCAGAGTACCGTTGACCCCAAAAGATTTTTGCAGACCGTCAACGCCATAATTTACAAGAGGATGACAGGTAGCACATGAGACAGAACTGTCTTTGGAAAGCAAGGGGTCATGAAAAAGAAGCCGGCCCAATTCACTCTTTTTTGCATCCGTCTGTATAGTATCCGGTAGGGCTTTGAAAAGGTTTTCTTCAGCATAAAGCGACATCATAAAACATACAAAAAGAATTAGCCTATACATTATAAATCCTTATCTTTACTCATTTATTATACAATCATTTTTTTGAAAGCAAAACTTTATGAATCAGTCATGCAGAGCGCTGACTTGCGGATTACAGGCCATCTTATGTTTGACATCTACTTTTTCGTACGTGTTTAAACTCGATTTTGATGCCAAGGTCGAAGAACGGAAACCTTCCCCTTTATGCAGATATACGTTCAAACCGTTCTCGTATAAGGCTATGCGTGTAGGCAAGGAGATCGAATAAGTCGTCAGTATCGCATCTTCCTTCATCAATGATGAGATGTCCTGAAAATATTCGCTTGTCCACAACAAAGGATTTGATTTTGGACTAAAAGCATCCTGGTATACAACATCAAACTTGATGTCTGTCTCCTGCACGAACACGCGTGCATCCCCTAAAACGATATAAATACAGAGTGAATCGGATTCATACCGGCCTGATGAACTTAATGACAGAACGATCTCTTTATATTTTTCAAACTCTTTAGGATAGACAAAATCTTTCAATGAAGCAATCAGCTCTTGATCGAATTCGGGTGAGTAGACAGTGAGCTTTTTATCCGTACCTTCCAAGGCATAGAGTGTTGCCAAAGTGTTAAAACCAAGACCAAAGCAGATGTCTAAAATGAAAATCTCAT
>JBFEIF010000133.1:0-4805 GCA_041553795.1 Sulfurimonadaceae bacterium | reverse complement strand
TTACTTCCCGGTAGCGCCTACAGATTCAGGCGTTGATCTTAGAGCTGAGATGATGCTTGTTCTTGAGCAGATCGGTCTTGAAGTTGTTCTTGGTCACCACGAAGTTGCTCAGGGTCAGCATGAGATCGGTATCGTTTTCTCTGACATCATCGGTGCTGCAGACAACGTTCAAAAATACAAGTATGTTGTAAAGATGGTTGCTCACCTTAACGGTAAGACAGCTACTTTCATGCCAAAACCGATGTTCGGTGACAACGGTAACGGTATGCACGTTCACCAATCACTATGGAAAGACGGCAAAAACCTTTTCTATAAAGAAGGCAACTATGCAAACATCTCTGAGATGGGTCTTAACTATGTTGGCGGTATCTTTAAGCATGCACGTTCAGTTGCTGCATTTACTAACCCGACTACAAACTCATACAAGCGTCTTCTACCAGGGTTTGAAGCGCCAAGCGTATTGACATACTCTTCTCAAAACCGTTCAGCTTCTTGCCGTATCCCTTACGGTGCAGGTGAAAAAGCTACTCGTGTTGAGATGCGTTTCCCAGACTCTACGGCATGTCCATATCTTGCATTCGCTGTAATGATGATGGCCGGTCTTGACGGTATCAAGAACAAAGAAATTCCAGTTGGTCCAATGGATGAAGATCTTTATGAACTTTCTCTTGATGAGATCCGTGAAAAAGGCATCCCTCAAATGCCACACACACTACGTGGTTCACTAGAAGCACTTATCCGTGACAACGACTACCTAAAGCCGGTATTTACTGATGAGTTCATCAATGCATACCAGCACTACCGTTTTGAGCGTGATGTATGGCCAGATGAAGGTCGTCCAACTGCTTACGAGTTCAAGACTACATACCAGTGCTAATCTAATACTATGGGCACTCGCCCATAGTCCTGACTTCTCCTTTATTCTTTTTCTAACCATATATTTTCAATTTAATTAAGTTTTGTTATAATCATAAACTATGATAAGGAATCCATTTACTCCACCGGAACAAAAGATAAAACGGCGTAAGAACCCTGAAGGTGAGTATGCTCATCTCAGTACGTCCGAACTTCTTGATGCTGTCAGAAAAAGTGCACATTCTCCGCACAGAGCAGATTTGGATATTCTCCTTGACGTCTTTTTGGAACGCTATGACAAGCGACAAAGCGATCTTGAGATCAGTATCAAAAAGACAACGGCTCTCAAAGACGAACTTAAATCAATCAATCAACATCTTGAACAGCGCATTGAAGAAGAAGTCCTTCTTCGTGAGGCAAACCACAAGCTTTATGAGCAACAAGCCAAGATGGCTGCCATGGGCGAGATGATGGACGCGGTCGCACATCAGTGGAAACAGCCTCTAAATGCCCTATCATTGATGGCAGACCTGCTTAAAGAAGAGTTTACAAATGGAAATGTCGATCAGGCATATGTCGATGAGATGACAGAGGTCGCCCAGACCCAGATCCAGCACATGGTTACCACACTTAACGAGTTTAGAAACTTTTTCAGACCAAAAGATAAGCCGGAAAGCTTCGGTATCAAACGCTGTATTCAATCTGTCAGACTTCTCGTTAATGACGAGTTCATACAGAACAATATCAATATTCACGTTCAAAGTGACCAAGAGATACTGATCTATGGAATAGAAAATGAGTTTAAGCACCTCATCCTGAATATCATCAACAATGCAAAAGATGCCTTCAATGAAAGAGAACTGACCCAGCGTGATATCTACATAAACTTTTACCAGGAAGACAACCATATTAATCTCGAGATAGAAGACAATGCCGGAGGGATTCCAGAAAGTGTCATCCACGATATCTTCAAACCTGAAGTGACAACGAAGGAAGAAGGCAAAGGAACCGGTATTGGTCTGTATATGAGCATGCAGATCGCGCAAAAACTCAATGGCTCTCTTTCTGTCACCAATACCGATATCGGAGCCCGTTTTTTACTAGAGATACTGAAACGGGAGTATTAAGCTGCCTTTATCTTGGCCGCATGCAATTTGGCATAAGCCTCAAGCAGTTTTTGGTGAGCCGTAAAGCCTTCCAGACTGAGGCCCGGACTGTGGAGTCCATGGAAAAGCTCTTTTTGGTTGACAATATCGCTGCATATATCCAAGGTCTCTTTTCCATACATCAGCTCAAGACTTGGAGCATATTCTGCATGGTCTTTTTCTCTATCCAGTTTGATCTCAAGCAAGGCCTGAAGACAGCGGTGATGAAGGGTTCGTTTTTCATCCAGGTCAGAGATGTGAAGCGACCAGCTGTTCCACTCTTTTGCCGACTCAAAATCGCCAAGAGCCAAATTGAGCATCGCTTTAAGTTCGCCTATCTGTAACCGGGCCCAGAGGGTGTCTGCATCCGGTACTACGCCAATAAACTCCGCCACATTCTGCAAGTCATTAAAAGCACCCTCTTCCAACGCATCAAGAAGATCCTCAAGATCATCAGCAGCGAGCTCCTTAAGACTTAAAATAGCTTCTCTGAAAACAGCACCCTCGTTGTTGTTGCTCCATAAAAGGTCATCAACAGGATAGATGTCAGACATTCCCGGGACAATGATACGGCAGGCATAGACATCCAGATGCTCATAATCGGCTATATAGATATCAAACCCCTTCTCATGGATAAGACTCGTAAGATACTCCAGTTCACTCTGTGTATCCGCATCATGATCCCAATCCACAAAGTCATAATCGCTCTGCTCTTTAAAAAAATCGTAAGAGATAAGACCTGATGAATTGATAAAATGCGCTTCGAGGTTATTTGTGTCGGCCACTTCATCCATATTGAATGAAGGAGCCTGGAAGTCATCCAGCATATCAAGGCTTCTTCCCTGAAGCAGTTCTGTCACGGTTCTTTCCAAAGCCACTTCAAAACAGGGATGCGCTCCGAAAGAGGCAAAAACCGAGCCGTCTTTGGGATTGATGAGTGTCACAGAGATGACAGGATAGATCCCGCCCAGAGAAGCATCAGCCACACGAAGATGATAGCCATGGGCTTCCAATTCGCTGATCGCTGTTTTGATATCAGGAAAGCGATCGATGACATTTTGGGGGATCACCGGAAGACAGATTCCCTCTGCAATGATCTTGTTTTTGACATAGCGTTCAAAGACCTCAGACAGGGCCTGAACTCGTGCTTCACTCTTTGTGTTTCCCGCAGCCATCCCGTTACTGACATAGATATTTCCGATAAAGTTTACCGGAAAGTAGATGATCTCTTTATCGATCTGCCTTTCAAAAGGCAAGGCACAGATCCCTCTTTCGCCTGCACCGGAGTTGGTATCAAAGATCGCCGATGGAAGAAGGTCCCTGTTCGGATCATAATAGTCCCAAAGTGTCTCGTCCAAAAGTCCCTCAGGCATCTCTTCTTGTGTGTTGTCAAACCATTTTTCATTGGGGTAATGGACAAATTCCTCATTGGCAAACTTTTCGCCAAGATAATAATCGGCAAAAAAATAGTTGCAGGAGAGACGCTCAAAATATTCACCCAAAGCACTCGCTTCACACGACTTTTTGCTGGCACCCTTGCCGTTAGTAAACATCATCCGATAATCGCTGTCATGTATATGCAGCGAATAGACATTGGAGACAGGGTTTAATACGGATGCTTCTTCGACATTGATGCCTATGGCATTCAGCTTTGCATGCATCGTCTCTATAGTCGATTCCAGATCCCGGTCTTTGCCTTTTATAAACGTCTTCTCTTCCATTCTCTTTATCCTGCTCTCATACTAAGTATCTTTTCGACATCGATCACATCTTTGTATTGTACAAAGCCGCTGTTTTTTTGCTCTCTGGCATAGACTGTCATCCTGTCTGCAAGTTCGTTGCCCTCAAGTCCGCAGTGTGCTTTGATATGGTTCAGTCTGACCTTTGACTTCAACATATTGTAGAGCGAATAGGCCTTTTGAATGATCTCAAGGTTTTTGATCTCCCCGCCCTTTTTTGTCCAGCCGTTGCGTTCCCAGCCTACCGCCCATGTCTGAATGCAGTTGATCGAGTACATCGAGTCACACTTGATCTCAACTTTATTTCCGGCCTTATGCTCTTTCTCAGCCAGCAAAAGAGACTGATACAGGGCATTAAGTTCAGCGGTGTTGTTGGTACCTTTGGGTTCATACAGTCCGTACCATAGCTCCGATACGACTCCGTCCCTGTAAACAACAACACCCGAACCTGACTCACCGGGATTTGGCGAACATCCCCCATCGCAATAGATAGTCACATCACCAATAAGCGGTTTATGCAGTAACTCATCTATTGATTGCGCAACAGCTACTATCGGCGTTGTGAGCTCTTTTCTAAACTGCTGCAAAGCCTTGTAGTTTGCAATGACCTTCTCCTGATTTGCCTTGGTCGAAATACCCTTGAGCAAGACGAAAAGTTCAGCCCTTGCATCAGAGATATGTTTTCCCAAAGCAAGCTCGTACCAAACCTCTTTTTTGTTCGGATCGATATCAAGCAGAAGCAGCTGATTGTCGCTTATCTCGGAAGGTTTATTGAGGCCTAAAGATAAAAATGACTCGCTTACGATCTGCATAGACTTCCTTGGTTAATTTTGAAGACATTGTAACATATAAGCAGGGTGCCGTTTGATTAACACACCCTACTTTTTCATAAGAAAGCGCAGGTATAGGATTTATTGTTCATAAAACATTTCAAGTATTTATCCCCTAGAGCGGTAGATAATAAATTACAGGATCACTAAGGGGATTTGCATACACATAAACAAAGGGCAAAAGCCTTCGATTATCTGGTTGATGCCCTTGTCCTGACTGATCTATACGGCATTGT
>JBFEIF010000132.1:0-5079 GCA_041553795.1 Sulfurimonadaceae bacterium | reverse complement strand
ACGTCTTCTACTTAGTTTTCAATGATCTCAAACACTTTTTTAAAGCTTCTACATGAAGTCTTCTTCGTCTCTCTTTCAAGCGACTCATCGTTTGTGGACGGGAATTATAGGGGAATTTGTTTTACATGTCAAGAGGTTTTTGCAGAAATTTTGAAAGTTTTTCCCTTTTCTCTTTCTTGTATAGTTTTTACTTATTTTGCTGCAATCGTTTGGCAGTATGAATAAAGCGTTCTTCGTTAAGACCAAGTCCTTTAACTATCTGCGCAGCCTCTTCTATTGAGTTATCACTTAGCTGCTCTTTTACATTGACTGCTTTTCTAACAACGTTCAAGGCATCAATATATCTCTTGACTTCAGCAGGTGCTTTTTCTCTTGTATCAAGATACTTCATCGCCATAACAAAGGATTCATCAAAATACCAATGCCTGAAAAGCAATGAGCCAACTTCTGCTGATGTCATGTCAGTAAATAGCTTTTCTGCTGTTTCTACTGTTTCTGCATTTTTAAGTTCATCCTGAAACAGCTCGATATAATCGCTGTTGTTTACTTCTGTAGCAATGACGACCTTTCCCATCTCCATCAAAAAAGCAACGGGTACTAGAAACTTTACATGTTCGATATCGACACCCATATACCATTGAAACATCAAAGTAGCTTGTAAACTGCAGATCTTTGAAAAGTTCTCGTTACTTATATTATAGGGTTGCATATCAATTTCAAAACTTCTGTTCATTGCGCTTGACAACACAAAACCCCGAATACTTGATGTGCCAAAAAGCGTGATCGCCTGCATAACAGAGACAATATGCTTGGAGAAGCTGTAAAGCGGTGCATTGACTCTGGCCAGGATATCTGCTGTGAGTATAGGGTCAGATTCGATAAGTCTGACCAGTTCCGGTATCTCTGGATCACCTTTAGCATAGAGGGCCTGTATCTTTTGTACTGATTCAGGTAAAGGAGGCAGTTCTTCAATATAATCGACGAGAGATTCGAAGCTAGACATACTGTTTACCTTGAAATGTTTCTTCTGTCAGACACATACCAGCCCTTTTTGTTTACTATTATTCCTTTGTGTTACTAATATTTCCCTGAAGACACTTATCAGTGACCAGAAGAAGGATCGGCAAAATAAACAGGTCAACTGCAAGGGACATGAGTATCAATAGTGCAGAATACTGTCCTATCATCTGAAGTGTCAAAGAGTTTGAAAAAGAGAGACTGTAAAATGTAACCGCAAGAACAAGGCTACCTATAATAACGGGAATCGCTCCATAAAAGAAAACGATCTCGAGACTGTGTTTTTTAGTTCGTCCGAAAAAACGTGCTCTCCAATATTTGTAAGCAAAATGTATCGTTGCATCTGAGGCCAGACCCAAAGAGATGATCATAGCGATAAGCACTTCAAGCGTAAAAGGAAGGTGCAGTAAATACATCGCAAAAGAGAACCAGGCCATAGGGATGGTACTTGCCAAAAATGCGACGATGACCATATAAAGATTTCTAAAAATGAAACCCATAAAAAAAGCGATAATAAGTACCGCCGTCAGAACCGTAAACAGCAAGACCTGAGAGTTCTTCATCTTGACCATTGAGACCAGTGTATCAACATCACTGAAATACAACTGTAAAGAGGTATAAGTACTTAACCATTTTAGGATATCCGCTTTTTCTTTTGAATCCTTGCTAAGCATAATAGTTATAGGAAGACTTTTCTTTTTTACAAGTTTGGTATCCAGACCATACATCTCAATAAAGAAGAGTGCTTCTTGCAGTGAGGTGTCATCAATAGGAAGGTGCGACTGTTTGATATCCAGAAGCTTGTCTACTGTCGTCGAGATCGATTCAATATATTCAACACTTTCAAACTTTCTTTTTAACAAGTTTTCCAGTCTGTAAAGATCTTCGATCATAGTCGTATCCAGATCATCATACATAACCTCAAAGCTGATCGCATTGTGAGAGTTATTATTCGAGATAAAACGGTTAGCATCGGTCAAAAACGTGTACCCTACAAAAGAGATGACCATAACAGATATCGCTACGAATACGTACAGATAATTGCGTTTGTAATGAAGTTCTTTATTGGCGAAGTAATAACAATAACGTCCGTAACTTACTTTAGGATGCTCGACGTGATAAAAGCTCAGCATTGCAGGTAAGAGGGTTATATTTAAGATATAGGCGATAATGGAAGCAAAAATGACACTTAAACACAGGACATTGATAACACTGGAATCTATCAACAGCAAAGGAGCCAGACCGACAACTGTGATCGTCGTTGTCCAAAAAGCGGGTTTGATATTACGGTCAAGAGATTTTGTCAATGCCCGTGTAGGGTTTGAGTTATACTGTGAGACATGCCAGCGATAATAAAAATAAAGATAATCAAGCAAGGAAATACTGACAATGATCAGTGACATAGCGATATGAATCTTCACATTCGGCAGCAAGACCTGAACTGCCACTATAGAAAAAAGAAGTGTCAGTCCTATAATACTTACTGCTGTCACCGAAGCGGCGAACGATTTGAAGATCAATCTAAAAAGTATCATGATGATAAAAGCAGAGATCACTGTAAACAGCAGGTATTCCCATTTATCATCCGTACTGCTTATCTGCTCAACATCCATATCAAATTTATTCTTTAGATCAGCCAGATCAAAACTCTCTTTTGTAAAGACATAAAGAATAAAGTTTTTGCGATTAAGATCGACAAAACTCGGATAAAAAGAAGAAAAAGTCTGGATAAAACCACTCAACTCTTTATTATCCAGGGAGTCTGTTTCGATGACTTTAAGTAACTGCGAATCTTTTTCAAGTCTGTCATTATAGAAATGTTTTTGTGAAAGCAAAGAAGAGACATGAGAGACCTCGGGAAGGTCTTTAAGATTCTCTTCCAGCGATTTGAAAGTCCCAATAGAGTCTTCGTCAAACTGTTTCACATGCAGACTTATCTTCGTGACATGTTGTGACTGAAGCTCTTGGCTTTGAGTCCGCTTGAGTTCTATGGAATCTTGAAGCCAGACGCCTTCATCAGAGCTAAAAAGATTTGGATTGATAAAGATAAAAGCGGCTATCGCCAGAAACAGATTAAAGAGCATGATATAGATTCGGCTCTTATTTAAAAATCCTATATATTTCTCAACGGAGGGTGTATCATAATACATTAATTATCTCTTTTTTTTGGTTTGATGACAAAGATATATGGCCGTTTATAGATATCCAGTTCTTGGGCGACCTTAGTGATATCATCCATCTTTTTCTGAACTTCAGAAGAAAACTCCTTCAATAAGGGCACTTCCTGCTTATCAACCATCACACGTTTCATCATTGACAGGGGATCTTTTTCACTGTAGATCGTCCCGATAAGCTCTTTAGTATGAAATCTTTCTAGCTCATAATAAAAAAAATGGTAGGTATAGCTTTCTTGCATTTTCGTATTTTCGAGTATCATCTCTACAAATTCTCGTGATCTTGGACAAAAAGGATCAATAAAAGCATACATATGTATAGGACCTGTTCCTATAACAATAGCATGAGTTTCAATACTTTGAAGCAGAGGCAAGGCAACCGAGAGGGGTGCTTTTTTCTTGCTGATCAAGGGTTCATTGGCATGCAAAGCACCTAGCATTAAGACAATTAACAGAAAGAAAAAATAGTTAATTTTTATCATGACAACATACTAGCATTATTTGAGAATATTTCAGAAAAAAAAGTGCGTTGTTTTTAAGCAAAGTAGCTTCCATTAATATGTAAATGTCACATAATGAAAGAATAAAGCAGTTATATTACCTGAGTATTACTTCCCGGCAAAAGGGAGAAGAGCCGAGCCCCATGTCAAACCGCCGCCAAAAGCATCCAGTAACATAAGGTCACCTGCTTTGAGGTTACCTGATTCATAAAGATCGTTCATCGCCATCGGGATCGAGGCACCCGAAGTATTTCCGTATTTATGTACTGTTAATACGACTTGTTCATCCGAAAGTTTCAGCGCATCACCCACAGCTTTGATAATACGGTAGTTCGCCTGATGCGGGATGAAGTGTGTAATCTCGCCAGCTGCAACATCGTTGTTTTGGAGGATGTCGACCACGTCATTCGTCAAAGTACGCACCGCTACCTTGAAAGTCTCATTTCCCTTCATCTGAATAAAAGAAGCTTCCGCTTTCAATTCCGCTTGATGAGGATTGCCTGTCCCCCCATCCGGTGTCATCAGGAAATCGCCAAAACTTCCATCAGAAGCAGTATGCAGGTCTATGATCGCATTTTCTTTATCTTCTGTCGCCGAGATAACAGCTGCACCGGCACCATCGCCAAAAAGGATACAGGTACCGCGGTCACTGTAGTCTGTTATCGCAGACATCTTTTCAGCACCGATGATAAGGACATTCTTTTTCATTCCGGATTCGATAAAGGCCTTGGCAATAGAAAGTACGTAGATAAACCCTGTACATGCAGCAGAGATATCGAAGGCTGTGACCTTATCCAGGCCCATCTTGTTGGCGACTACCGTAGCAGTCGAAGGCATATTGAAATAATCAGGGGAAATAGTGGCAACAACGATCATGTCGATGTCAGATTTTTTAAGTCCTGAACGTTCAATAGCTTTTTCTGCTGCTTTGACAGCCATATCAGAAGTCGTCTCACCTTCTGCGGCTATTCGGCGTTCTTTGATTCCTGTACGTTTTGTTATCCATTCATCTGTCGTATCGACCATCTTTGCAAGGTCTTCATTAGTCAATACTTTTTCAGGCACATAGGCACCTATTGAACGGAAAGCTGCGTACATTAAAATTCCTTGTTGCTATTTTCTCATACCAGGACTGAGTCTTACTCAGATCCTTATGAGATATCCTTGTTTTTTAGTGTCTCTATACGGGCTTCAATATGTTCATTGACACCGGTATCGACATAACGGATCGCTTGAAAGATCGCATTTTTTATCGCTTTTGGATTTGATTTTCCATGAGAGACAATTGCACATCCTTTTATGCCGATCAATGGTGCGCCACCGATCTCCGCATAATCGATCTCTTTTTTCAAAAGCTTGAACACTCTCTTCATCAAAAGTGCTCCCGT
>JBFEIF010000131.1:0-5286 GCA_041553795.1 Sulfurimonadaceae bacterium | reverse complement strand
GCGAAATTTTATCGAAACTTTCCTTTTTTTCCTATAATAAACATTGAACAAGCGAATAAGTGTTATCCTAACGTTAATAAAAACACAAGGCAGAGATGTGGCTGATACCAATAATGAAGCTTTTGAAAACGCAGTGAAGATCATGATGCGTTCGGTAGGCGAAGACCCTGAACGCGAAGGTCTGCAAAAAACACCTGAACGCGTTAGAAAAGCGTATGAGTTTATGTACGGCGGGTACAAAGAAGACCCTAATGATATTCTTTCCTCAGCCCTGTTTACGTCTTCCAATGATGAGATGGTCCTGATCAAAGATATCGAACTCTATTCGACGTGTGAACATCATCTTCTTCCTATTATAGGACGTGCTCATGTGGCTTATATCCCTGATGGAAAAGTCGTCGGTCTGTCCAAAATACCGCGTGTTGTAGATGTGTTCTCACGCCGTATGCAGATACAAGAACAGTTGACCGAACAGATCGCAGATGCGATCATGAAAACGATTCAGCCCAAGGGTGTAGCAGTAGTCATCCAGGCACGCCATATGTGTATGGAGATGCGCGGTGTTGAGAAGATCAACTCTACGACAACGTCGTCTGCTTTGCGCGGGTTGTTTAAAAAAGATGAGAAGACCCGAGCAGAGTTCTTTTCACTTATCAACGCCCCGGTGGGGAACAGGTATTAAGATTTTATGCCGTTAAATTCTCTTCGCGACCGGATCAAAGGCCAAAACCTTTCGCCCGCTTTTGGTACGATCACCGAGATCAATGCGACAATGGTCCTTGCCAAGGGTTTGAAGGTCAGTATTGGCGATACAGTCTGCATGATCTCCAAAGATACAGGAATGAACACGATGGGGATGGTAACAGAACTCCGTCATGACTGTTTTGCCATCAGCCCTTTCTCTTTTATTGAGGGCTACTGTATCGGCGATGAAGTCTTTTTAAAGCAAAACGGGATGAAGATTGATGTCGGTCCGGAACTACTGGGCCGTGTAGTCGATCCATTTATGAATCCTATTGACGGAAAAGGACCTTTAAACTGTTCCTTCCAGTCACCGATCATCAAACAGCCTATAGCTGCCATGGCAAGAGGGATGATCGATGAGAAGTTCTCAGTAGGGGTAAAGACGATCGACGGGCTTCTTTCGTGCGGAAAAGGCCAAAAACTTGGGATCTTTGCAGGTTCCGGGGTCGGAAAATCGACCCTGATGGGAATGATAGTCCGAGGATCGCAGGCACCGGTCAAAGTCGTTGCCCTAATCGGTGAGCGCGGACGCGAGGTTCCGGAGTTTATAGAAAAGAACCTTGGCGGTGACCTGACCAACACTGTCATCATCGTCGCGACTTCGGATGACTCTCCCCTGATGCGAAAGTACGGGGCGTTTTCAGCCATGTCGGTAGCAGAGTTCTTTAAAGACCAGGGACAGGATATCCTTTTTATGATGGACTCGGTCACTCGTTTTGCTATGGCCCAGCGTGAGATCGGTCTGGCTCTTGGCGAACCGCCGACCTCAAAAGGTTATCCGCCATCCTCCTTGAGTCTTTTGCCACAGCTGATGGAAAGAGCCGGTAAAGAAGAAGGCAAAGGTTCTATTACCGCCTTTTTTACCATTCTTGTAGAAGGCGACGATATGAACGATCCTATTGCGGATCAGTCGCGTTCTATCCTTGACGGCCACATAGTCCTCTCCCGAGAACTGACAGACTTCGGTATCTATCCGCCTATCCATATTCTTAATTCGGCTTCGCGTGTCATGAACGATATCATCTCGGCTGAACATTTTGAAGCAGCGCGAAAATTCAGACGGCTCTATACATTATTAAAAGAAAATGAGGTCCTTATCCGGATCGGAGCCTATACGGCCGGTAATGATAAAGAGCTTGATGAAGCGATATCCAAAAAAGAGAAGATGGACAGGTTTCTTTCACAGGGCTCTCATTACATCGCAGAATATGAAGAAAGCGTCGAGTCGCTCATTAGCTTGATGAACGCATAACTAAAAATTTACTTAAACCATATTTTCTACAAATTAATCTTAAGCATAAACTTACCAAATATCTAATATCATCACGTTATCAAAAGAGGACAAAAACTGTCCTAATTAAATTTTGAGTATTATTATCGAAATGATACTCAAGAAAAGGTATGATATGCAAGTATATTTAGACAATAACGCAACCACTCAAATGGATCCAAAAGTCGTTGAGGCTATGATGCCATATATGACTGAGATGTTTGGTAATCCAAACTCTCTTCACAAGTTTGGAACGAAGACACACCCAGGGCTTAGAAAAGCGATTGATCAGGTCTATACGGCTATCGGTGCAAATGACAATGATGATATTGTATTCACATCATGTGCTACAGAGTCAAACAACTGGGTCTTAAAATCGATCTGGTCAGACCTTATGCAGCATGGGGATAAGAACCATATCGTTACTACTGAGGTAGAGCACCCTTCTATCCTTTCTACATGTAAGTATCTTGAAGAGCATTGCGGTGTCAAAGTCACTTATCTTCCGGTAAACGAACAGGGTATTTTAGAAGCACACACTGTCAAGTCTTTTATTACTGACAGAACAGCATTAGTCTCTGTAATGTGGGCCAACAATGAGACAGGGATGATCTTCCCGATCAAAGAGATCTCTGAAGTATGTAAAGAAAAAGGTGTCCTTTTCCATACAGATGCGGTTCAGGCTGTCGGTAAGATCCCTGTAAATGTCTCTGATATGGATATCGCGTTTATGTCGTTCTCGGCACACAAATTCCACGGGCCAAAAGGTGTCGGCGGACTTTATATCAAGAACTCACGCAAATTGACACCACTTTTCCACGGTGGTGACCAGATGGGCGGACGCCGTTCCGGGACACTGAATGTTGCCGGTATTATCGGTATGGGTGAAGCGATCGAACTTGCTACGACGAACATCGAAGAGAAGATGGCAAGTATCTCAAAAATCCGTAACCGTATTGAAGACGAGCTTCTTAAGCTTGAAGATGTCTTTGTTGTGGGTGACCGTGAAAACCGCACACCGAACACTATCCTTATCTCTGTTCGAGGTGTCGAAGGAGAAGGGATGCTGTGGGATCTTAACAATGCTCTTATCGGTGCATCGACAGGTTCAGCCTGTGCATCAGAGGATCTTGAAGGTAACACAGTTATGTTGGCGATCGGGGCGGACAATGAACTTGCACACACAGGTATGCGTCTGAGCCTTAGCCGTTTCACAACGGAAGAGGAAGCAGATTATGTTATCGAGGCGTTCACTAAAGGTGTTCACCGTCTACGCGGTATCTCTAGCTCATACGCTAAAGTAGGACCGACAGCAGGCGGAGAGGTTCGCGAATGTGAACTTCATCATCACTAAGTCAACGTTGTAGCGGCGTAACGGTTTGGGGCTGACTCAAACGGTAGCTTTTTAATGAAGGTCATCCTTCATTGTATAAATTAAATTAAGGAATTTAAAATGGCAAAAAATGACATATTAGGCGAATCTCTTTGGGATGCTTACTCAAATAAAGTAACGACATTGATGAACAATCCTCAGCACCAGGGTGAGATCACTCAGGAAGAGGCTGAAGCACACGGCAATAAACTTATCGTTGCTGACTTCGGTGCAGAGAGCTGTGGTGATGCAGTTCGTCTATACTGGGAAGTTGATCCAAATGGTGACAAGATCGTAAACTCGAAGTTCAAATCTTTTGGATGTGGTACAGCTATCGCATCTTCTGACGTTATGACAGAACTGTGTATCGGTAAGACGGTACAAGAAGCAGTCAAAATCACAAACATCGATGTTGAGTTTGCACTTCGTGACAATCCGGATACTCCGGCGGTTCCGCCACAAAAGATGCACTGTTCGGTAATGGCGTATGACGTTATCAAAAAAGCAGCAGGTATGTATCTTGGTGTTGACGAAGGGACATTCGAATCAGAACTTATCGTGTGTGAATGTGCACGTGTTTCGCTAAACACACTTAAAGAAGTCATCCGTATCAATGACCTTACAACAGTTGAGCAGATCACTGACTATACTAAAGCCGGCGGTTTCTGTAAGTCATGTATCAAGCCTGGCGGACACGAAGACCGTGAGTACTATTTGGTTGATATCCTTGCAGATACTCGTAAAGAGATGGATAAAGAGAAAATGTCTGCGGCAGCAGATGCTGGTGCAAAAGGTGATTTTGAAGCAATGACTCTTGTTCAAAAGATCAAGGCTATCGATGCGGTAGTTGACGAGAACATCCGTCAGTTCCTTGTAATGGACGGTGGAGATATGGAAGTCATCGATGTCAAGACATCAGATGAGAATATCGACGTATATATCCGTTACTTGGGTGCATGTAACGGTTGTTCTTCTTCTTCGACAGGTACATTGTACGCTATTGAAGCAGCTTTAAAAGAGAAGCTTTCTCAGAAGATCCGAGTTCTACCTATCTAATTGATTTACGGGTCTTTCCCGTAATCAATCCTACTCCTTGATTTCCCTTGGCAAAACCCCCATACTATGACCTAGGTCTGTTCTGAACTCGATCTCACGTGGATCACTGCGCATGATATTAAGCACATTAAACACAAACATCCCGACCCAAAAGATCAAACCTAAAAAAGATAAGGCCAATATTATAAGAATATCTGCTTCCATCTTAGCTTCATTTAACACGTTTGAAATAGTTAAAAGTTCTTATCAAACCAGTTTGCAATCTCGCTTCGTATCGTATGTCGCAGCTGAATGCCGGCTATATAGTTCTCTGTCTTTGCTTTTTGAAGCAGGGTGACAAGCGCATTTCTACGTTTTGAGAGGAAGGGGTGGTCGATCTGGTTCGGATCACCCATGACAACAAGCCTGGTATCATCTCCCATACGGGTACCGATGAGTTTAAGCGTTGCCGCTGTAAGGTTCTGGGCTTCATCGATGATGACAAACTTCTTGGAGATAGTCGTTCCTCTGAGGTGGGCGATATCCATGACTTCGATGTTGTTTTTAACCATGAAGATCTCCGTCGCAGTCTCCTGTTTCATAGAGTTGATGTTGCCGCTGTATTCGACCTGGGAATTGATAGAGTGTTTTTTCATATGCTCGATAGTAAAGTTGACGGCGGAATAGAGCGGATACATGAAGTATCCGAGTTTCTGCCCTTCATCCCCTTTCCTAAAACCGAGTTCAGCTTGAGGGTCATTGGCAGTGACAGTGTTTCGCGCATAGACGATACCTTCGACAATGCCTTCTTTGTAGAGTTCAAGTCCGGCCTGCAATGCGATCAGTGTCTTTCCTGAACCGGTTG
>JBFEIF010000130.1:0-5454 GCA_041553795.1 Sulfurimonadaceae bacterium | reverse complement strand
CTAAGGGTGGTAAAGTCGGACTATTCGGTGGTGCCGGTGTTGGTAAGACCGTTATTATTATGGAACTTATCCACAACGTCGCACACGGTCACGACGGTCTTTCTGTTTTCGCCGGCGTTGGTGAAAGAACTCGTGAAGGTAATGACCTTTACCACGAGATGAAAGACTCGAACGTATTGGACAAAGTTGCACTGTGCTACGGTCAGATGAGTGAACCACCAGGAGCACGTAACCGTATCGCGCTTACTGGTCTTACTATGGCTGAGTACTTCCGTGATGAGAAGGGTCTTGATGTTCTTATGTTCATCGACAACATCTTCCGTTTTGCTCAATCAGGTTCAGAGATGTCTGCACTTCTTGGACGTATCCCTTCAGCTGTTGGTTACCAACCGACATTGGCTCGTGAGATGGGTGCGCTTCAAGACCGTATTACATCTACGACTAAGGGTTCTATTACTTCTGTTCAAGCGGTATATGTTCCTGCGGATGACTTGACTGACCCGGCTCCGGCTTCTGTATTTGCTCACCTTGATGCAACGACAGTACTTAACCGTAAGATCGCTGAAAAAGGTATCTACCCTGCGGTTGATCCACTTGATTCAACGTCTCGTCTACTTGACGCTGCGATCATCGGTGAAGAACACTACAGTGTTGCACGTGGTGTTCAGCAGACACTACAGAAATATAAAGACCTTCAAGATATCATCGCGATTCTTGGTATGGATGAGCTTTCTGAAGACGACAAGAATGTTGTTGAACGTGCTCGTAAGATTGAGAAATTCCTTTCTCAGCCTTTCTTTGTTGCTGAAGTATTTACAGGTGCTCCTGGTAAGTATGTTAAACTTGAAGACACGATCGCTGGCTTCAAAGGTATTTTAAACGGTGACTACGATCACATGCCAGAATCTGCTTTCTATATGGTAGGCGGTATGGACGAAGCAATCGCTAAATATGAGAAAAAGAAATAAGGGATTCAAATGAATACTCTTCAACTAGAAATCGTTACTCCAAACGGTGATATCTTCAACGGTCCTGTAACTGAGGTTACTCTTCCGGGTGAAGAAGGCGAGTTTGGTGTTCTTCCTCAGCATTCGTCACTGACTACACTTTTAAGTGCAGGCGTGATCGATTTTGTCAAAGAAGATAAGACGACTGAATCTGTTGTCATCAACTGGGGCCATGTCCAAGTCGATGAGAACAAGGTGATTGTTCTTGCTGATGGTGCTGTCGCTATCCGTGGTGACAGTGAAAGTGATATCGCCAAGGCACTTGCCGAAGCGAAAGAACTTGTCGCTGCTGCTTCTGATAATTCAGCTGCTATAGCAGCAGTTTCAGCTAAAATTGAGACTGCTGCACAGAATCTGATCTAATGTTCGGTTCTTTTTCGACCTTTATTTCTGATTCACATCCGGTCACACTTCTTGTGCTGGGTGTCTTGTCTATTTACTTTATAGCCATTACATGGGTATTTATCTATAGATTCTTTTCCCTTCAAAGTTGGGTAGCTCAAGAGAAAGAGTCTCTTGAGTCCTTGCTTATGGGTTCCAACTCCGTATCGACATTCTCCTATATCGCTCCATTTTTAAAACGATCGGCTGTTCTGAGCAAAGAGATGCTAGACCTCTGCCAATATGCAGCGACCAAAGATGCGACTAAAGGGCTTAGTACCTTGTCTATTGTCGCTTCTACATCTCCTTTTATCGGTCTTTTCGGTACGGTCGTCTCGATCTTGGACACTTTTAAAGATATAGGCGAGGCTTCTTCCTCGATGTCTCTGATAGCCGGAGGCGTTTCGGATGCCTTGATCGCAACTGCTGGCGGGATCTTTGTCGCTATCTTCGCCTATACCTTTCATCAGCTTTTAAAGCGTCAGGCTTATGAACTTTCAGGTTTGATCCGTATGCAAAGCGATGCTATGATCGCAAAGTCCAAGGACGACTAGTGCATTACGAATGGGATGAGAACCCTGAACTTAATATCACTCCACTTGTGGATGTGATGTTGGTTTTATTGGCTATTTTGATGGTTATCGCACCGACGATCGTCTATGAAGAGCTAATAAAGCTTCCACAGGGATCCGCCAAAAAAGCTTTGAGCAAAAAGCCACCGGTCAGTATCACGATCAATAAAGACAATGAGATAATGCTTAGAGGCGAGAAGTTCCAGTTTGACGGTTTTGAAGACAACTTTTATCTCTTCGCACAAGACAATCTTGACACCAAAGCAGCCGTACTTATCTCAGCAGACAAACGCCTTGGCTATGGCGATGTCATGATGATACTCGCAGCGGTCAAGCGTGCAGGTTTCACTGAAGTCTCTTTAGCTACAAACGGATAAGATTTGCCTGGGCGTAATGACGACTATTATTTCTATCTTGGGGGAATCGTCTCCTTTTTTTTCTTTCTGCTCTTCAGTACAATTTTTGTGCTTTTTATTGTTGAGAAAAGCCGTGTAAAGCAGATACAGCTAAGCTCGTCCGACTATATTGCGGTCAATCTGAATACGATTCCCATAGCGCCGCCGGTCAAAGTCACAAAACCCAAAGAAACTGTAAAAGAAGAAGAGGTAAAAGAAGAGGCGCTTGAGACAGTAGAAGTACCTAAAAAAGTCAATACGGACCTTTCCTTACTCTTTGGCGGAGTCGAGACAAAACAGCTTGTCAAGCGTAACAAGACCAAGTCTGCATCTGTGGATGAGAAGTTTTTGAAAAAGATAAAAAAACGCATTGAGACCAAAGATACAAAGACGGTCAAGTCGACGGAAGCAAGTTCTTTAGTGAAGAACCTGAAATTGTCTAAAGAACATATCAAAGTCGTTGGCGATTCTTCTGGAGTTGTTGATGAATATTTGGCTAAAATACATGCTGAAATTTATGCCAAGTTTTATCCTCCAGTCGAGTCGGTAGGAAAATCTGCTAAAGTCCGTCTGGAAATCGATGCCTATGGGGTATTGGTTTCCTTTAGGGTGATACGATACACGAACGATATGCTTTTCGATGAAGCTGTTGACGGATGTCTGAATGCCTTGCATCAGTTTCCTGCTCATCCCGAGAATAAAGCTATCAGCTTAGATATTATATTAACTGCCAAGGAATAAGATTGAAAAAAATACTTTTAACACTGTTTATGTCGATAAGCCTTTTCGCTGCCGATGCAACGATAGAGGTCGTCAAAAGAGTCGATAAACTCCCGTCGATCTCAGTTGAAGATGCTTCTGTCAATTATCAGAGTACCCTTTCCAAAAAGTTCTTCAAGGTTCTTGTCAGTGATCTTAATGTCCTCTCTATCTTTAATGTCTATGACAATTATGCACTTAATGATTATGATGCGGATGATGTGAATGCTGAAAATGTAAAACGTGATTACGTCTTGAGATACCGTTTGCGCCAGGATGATGACGGAAACCTTAACTGTGACTATAAACTGGTATCTGCTGCAGATTCAAAAGTCATGAGAGAAAAGAACTTTCGTATAAAAAAAGAGAACCTGTATGTCTTTTTGATCCATAACCTTGCAACAGATGTGAATGACTTTATCGGAGCGGAAGCTGTAGACTGGATGAAGTCCTATGTGCTTATAGCACGTCTGACAGGGCCTAATGAAAGTGAGATCGTTATCTCTGACTATTCGCTTACCTATCAGCATGTGATCGTCAAAGGCGGCTTGAATGTCTTTCCTCACTGGGCGGATAAGGAGCAGACAGCATTTTATTATACGGTACTTGACGGACCAAAGCCGACCTTGTACAAGATGGACAGACGTTCAGGTCAGAGTCAGAAGATCTTGGACAGTGACGGGATGATGGTCTGTTCTGATGTCAGCCAGGACGGGAGCAAACTCCTTGTGACGATGGCTCCTGAAGGCCAGCCGGATGTATATCTGTATGATGTCAATACAAAAAAGACGCAGCGTCTGACCGACTATAGCGGTATCGATGTCGGTGCCCAGTTTTTGGAGAACGATACGGAGATCGCCTTTGTATCTAACCGTTTGGGTTATCCGAATGTCTTTTCAAAGCGAATCGGTTCCAAAGGTGTTCAGCAGATGGTCTATTACGGAAAAAGCAATGTAGCATTGGCTGCGCATAAAAACTACATCGTATATAAGTCAAGAGAAAGTGCCAATGAGTTCTCTCACAACACCTTCAATCTGCACCTTATCAGCACACGTTCAGACTTTATTCGCCGCTTAACAGCAACAGGAGTTAATGAATTTCCACGCTTTTCAGCTAACGGTGATTCGATAATCTTCATAAAAAACTACAAAGCAGAGAGTTCAGTCGGTATAATTCGCCTAAAACAGAATAAAAGATTCCTATTTCCACTAAAAATAGGTAAGATACAGTCAATAGACTGGTAAAAGAGAGAATAGATGAGTAATAAAACTTTACGTGTGTTAGCGGTTGACGATGATATGATCAACAGAAAGCTAATCAAATCGATGTTGATGAAAGCGGATAATGTATCTGAAGTCATAGAAGCGACTAATGGTATGGATGCTCTTGATATCTTGAAAAAAGATACGAATATCGATATTGTCCTGCTTGATATCATCATGCCTATTATGGGAGGCATCGATTTTTTGAAAGTCGCACGTGCGGATGACCTTATGAAAGCTATTCCGGTTATCGTTCTGACGACAGATGAGACGATCCGGGCAGAGGCACTGAACGAAGGTGCCAATGATTTTCTTACAAAGCCGATCCGTGAAAAAGATATCGTTTCAAAGATTTCAAAACTCATCATCTGATATTAAGAGAACATGTACTCTTAATATCCCAGCCAATGCTTTATAAGCCACATTCTTATTGATCCAACGACAGATAAATAACTAAAAAAAGTGATAAATTTTTATCTTTTTGCTGAAAATATACATTTTTTTAGCTACACTATATATGACTATATTTTACAGGATTGCACATGGATTTTTCCAATATTCTTGCTATGATAAATACTTACATACCCGCGTCTATAGCAGGTATAGATACACTTTATATTGTATTGGGCGCGGTACTTGTTATTTTAATATTATGGATGCTTGGCAAAGCAAGAAATAAAACACCACAGCGTGAACTAGTCGATCTGATCCCGGACGAAGTCAATCTGGAAGAGTCAGTTTCTGAAGGTGAAACTTCAGAGGGCACGGAAACACTTGAAGAAGAGGGCTTCATGCCTTCGAATGTCCCTCAAGAGATCTATGTCAGCGAAGAGCCTGCAGCAGCTGAAAAGGCGGAAGAAGAAGTCCCTGAAGCGGCTCCTGAAGCTGTTATGGAGACGAGAGAAGAAGCCGCACCTGCTGCAGCCGAACCGGTACGCCAGGCAAGCACTGTTGTTAGAAAAAAGCGTGAATCGACACGGGGCGGAAGGAAGATAAGCAAAGCCGACTTTTCTGATTTCAGCGGACACCGTATTCTGATCGCAGAAGACAATCTTATCAATCAAAAAGTCATCAACGG
>JBFEIF010000129.1:0-5471 GCA_041553795.1 Sulfurimonadaceae bacterium | reverse complement strand
TGAACATCCGTGAAGCCGCATGTGCGTCTCAAGGTAGGAAACCGCTTCTGCTTTGCGGTTAAGATTGACATACAGGATGATGGCCATCTTGTCAAGTATCTTCTCGCTATAGTTGATCTTGTAAGCACTTTGAAGATAACGCAATGCGAACTCAAATCTTCCCTGGATCATATAGATAGCAGCCACCTGCTCGTAATCCTGGGCTGACTTGGTATGATCGACCAAGGCAAGGGCCAGTTCCTTTGCCTCTTCAAACCTTTTGAGTTCCATAGTGGCCGCTATCTTGAAACGCTCGAGCTCGACATCGACACTCTCTTCGTCTTGAAGCCTCTCTTTGTAAAAGGCTATTCTCTCCAAGGCGCGTTCATTTTGCGAAGACTGGATCATTGTGATCAGTTCTTCGTTTCTATATTCAAGTTTGTCTGACTTCTCATACAAAAGCTGAAAGAGAGAGATCGTCGAATTGGCATCGCCCTTACTTTTTGCATAAAGGGCAAATATTGCCAATCTGTCTTCGTCCTCAAAGCTTTTGACATTGGCAGGAAGGTTGTTTTCATGCGTAGAACAGGCAGAGAACAGTACCAGGACTGCCAACAGCGAGACAATAAAAAGTCTAGACATCATCTTCCTTGTTGACGCTGAACGTCGATTCATCCGTGTTTGAGACCTGAGCAGAGTGAAACAGTATTCCCGGACATTCTGCTTTCAATTCAGCCTCGTTCTTCTTAAAGTAAGGCCAAAAAGGAAAGGTGCGGCATTGTGTCGGCCGCACCGCATAGATCCCGCATCCCTTTATCTTTCTGTCAAAGAAGATACAGTCATGCGAGTCGCCGACAATACGCTCTTTCAATGAGTATTTGTACCCGTTTTTAATAAGGTATTCCTCTTTAAACACTGCCATAGGAAGTTCGAGGTGCAAGGCGATAGCTTCCATCTCGGCTTGATTAAGATAGATATAACCGCTTTTCCCGGTACAGCAGTTTCCGCCGCAGGAGGCACATGCATTCGGATCAAAGGAGTAATTATAACCGGCTTCATTCATTAAAGGGTACATTTAATACTGTGTGTCCTTGCTTTTTTATAGATTTTTTGGGCAGCAGGTGAGAACTCTTCACCAACAAAGGCGATAAAAGGTTCCCGCGTCTTCATCAGTGAACGAGAGCCCTTTCTTGCCTGGATCATGACCAAAGAAGCCTTTCTGTCCACCTTGGGGTGAACAAACTGTACTGTCTCGATCGTCAGCTTTGCAGCTGCAAGTCCTATACATAGGCTCTGAAACTGCTGAGGGTCATAACAGAACAGGAAATGTCCTCTCGGTCCTAAGAGCTTGGATACTTTTTTGAAGAACTTGTCCATCGGAAGATGGGTGTTATATCGCGCGGTATGACGCATCTCGTTTTCACTCTTAGACGAGCCTTCATGGTAAAAAGGCGGATTCGAGATGATGACATCAAAACCTTTTTCATCTTCGAACTCCAAAAAGTCACTCTGATGCATTGTATAATCAATGCCGTTGACTTCGGCGTTCTTTGCCGTATATTGGCAAAATGCCCACTGCTTGTCCACACCTTCAGCCTGGACTTTGTTATCACGTGCAACAAGAAGTCCCAAGACTCCGCACCCGCTTCCAACATCCAAAAGACGGCCTTTCAGGTCAAATGATGAGATAAAGTCATAAAGATAAATAGAGTCACTGTTGTAACAATATCCCTCTTGAGGCTGATATAAAAGCAGTTTTTTTACCTTTTTAGTTATACTTTTAAAATTAAAGTGATTATATCTTATTTCTATTATTTAAAGGTTAAAAATGATTATTATTCCTGCCCGGCTGGCTTCTTCGCGTTTTCCTAAAAAGGTCTTGGCGGACATAGGCGGACTGCCTATGGTCATACGTACCGCAAAGCAGGTCGAGCATCTGGATGAAGTGGCGATCGCGACCGATTCCCAAGAAGTCATCGACCTGTGTAAAGAGTACGGTTACAAAGCCATGATGACATCCGAGACCCACAAAAGCGGGACTGACCGTATCAATGAAGCCGCACAGCTTCTGAACCTTAAAGACGACGATATCATCGTCAATATCCAGGCAGACGAGCCTTTTATCGAGCCCTCTGTTGTAGATGCAGTCATCAAGCGTCTAAACGAGTTAAAGGAGAAGAAGTCCCCTTTCATCATGGCTTCTTGTTACAATGTCGTCAACAACGAAGCGGCACAGGACCCGAACCTGGTAAAGGTCATCATGGATGTCAACCATGATGCTATCTATTTTTCCCGAAACCCTATTCCATTCAACCGCAGCGGTTCAGCGACCTACTTCGGACATATCGGTATCTACGGTTTTACAAAAAAGAGTCTGCATGACTTTTGTGAACTTGATGATGCACCCATTGAGGATATCGAAAAGCTCGAACAGCTTCGTGCCATCTATCACGGGAAGAAGATCTCTATGGTCAAAGTCGCCAGTACGGGATTCGGTATCGATACCGAAGAAGACCTCAAGCGTGCCAAACAGATCTTTCTTGGCGAAGAGTAGATCAGTTTAGGATCTTTCTCGCCAGCACATAAAGATTATTGCTCTGATGGCAGGCTTTTTTAAAAAGCTCTTTTAACTCTCTGTCATATGTCATCAGATAGATATCCGCCTCTTTTGCATCCAAGTCTTTGAAGTTTTGCAGCAAGACCCCGTCAGCCACGTTCTTTCCGTGATCGCATTTGGTAAAGTTGAATGAGTTGAGTGTCTTGGAAAAATCATACAGATCAGCTTCCCATTCCGCCTTGAAAAGATACAAAGAGTCAGGATTGCAGGCGATATAGATATCCTCGTCTTCTATCTCAAAAGGTTCGATGATATGCGAAAACATCGGCGAGACATTCGAAAAGTTCTCTATGTCCCAAAAGAGGTAAGCTTTTTTGGCCTTTGAGGCCGTTTCTTTGTTGAGCAGGCTCAAACGCTTGGAGATGTTCAGATTGACATAGGCATTGTCGTTGACAAACTCGATCTTCTTTTTGAGCTCTTTGGCGTCATCGCTGTTCTTCCTGAAAATCTCACATAGCTCTATGTACATCTCCAGCTCTAAAAGCTCATTTGCCGCGCCTCCGCTTTGGTAATGTTCAAAACTTTTAATCTTGTTCGGCGAATATAAAAGGTCAACGCTAAAATCCTCATTTGCCTTGAAGGCACGGATCACACGGACAAAGATGTTATAGGCATTTCTCGTTTTGGCGAGCTCTATCGATCCGTAATATTTTTTATTGATTACAATCTTCTTCATATCGGGATTATAACCCAATTTCTGCTCAAATAGCGTTTAGGCTTTAACCGTACAGTTCCGTCCTGCCTCTTTGGCTGCATATAAGGCCATATCAACCCTTTTGCATAAAGAAGTAAAATCTTCATCTTCTTGTAGCTGGACAACACCGAAACTGCAGCTCAAGGTACTGACCTTATCAAACGTAAATCCGTTAATCGCCGCACGAAGGTTTTCGGCCAAAGTATAGGCCGACTCAAGATCTACCTCCGGTGTCAATATCATAAACTCCTCACCTCCCCATCGAGCCGAGATATCCGACTGACGGATATGTGATGCAAGCAGATGGCTTACTTCTTTTAATACAATATCTCCCACCTCATGCCCAAGCGTGTCGTTAATTTTTTTAAAATGGTCAATATCTAACATTATTGCCGACAGCGGAGTATGATAGCGCTTACTTCTGAGCAGTTCCTGATTAAAAAGCTCTTCAAATTTGAACCGGTTATACAAGCCGGTCAAATAATCTGTCGAAGCAAGTTTTTCAAGCTGTACCTCCATCTCTACACGTTTGCTGATATCTTTTCCCGTAGATACAAAGGAGACAATATTGCCTTTCTCATCGACCATCGGCGTAATCGTCTTCTCCTCATAAAAAAGCTCCCCGTTTTTCTTCTTGTTGATAAATACACCGCGATATACTTTTCCTGCCAAAATAGTATTCCATAGATCCTCGATTTGAGCGGATGAATGCCGATTTGACTTGCATATACTCGGTGTTTGTCCGATTGCATCTTCTTTACTGTAGCCGGTAAATCTAATAAACGCTTCATTCACATACGTGATCACACCTGCGTAATCGGTAATGGTCACCATATCATCGATCTGTTCAACGACCTTGGAGAGTCTTCTGATCTCGCTTTCAGCCTCTATACGCTGGGTAATATCTCGGAACAGGGTAATGGAACCTTCGTACTTGTTGTTGACGAAAAATGGCGTGGTTGTATACTCGACGTGGATCTGTTTTCCGTTTTTCGTCACAAAGGTATTGTCATCACTATGATACTGCTGACGTGTCTTGTTCACATTATGAATGGGACAATTCCCTTCTTCAATAGCGTTGCCTTCTGCGTCACCATGCTGCAAGAGAAGATGATTTTTCTTTCCAAGAAGTTCATTGGCAGAGTAGCCGAATACTTTCGTGGTTTTATTATTGACATACCTCGTTTTTTCTTCTTTATCGACAATAAATATACCGTCACCCAGACTCTCTATTATCGCAGAAAGACGGGAAGTGATATGTTCTGCCTGGCGGATAATGATTAGACCAAAAGGAAAGGTGATGATAAGGACAAAGGCCCCGATCAGTAAAAAAACTTTGAGAAGATGTCCTTGCTTCTCTTCTAAAAGATCCTTATTGAGTCTTGCGATCAAATAATATTTTTCAGACTGTCCAAAATCAAGTTCCTTGAAAAACACGCCTTCTTGCACAGAAGAAGCCCGCTGAAGCACCCCGGCTGAAAGCTCTGGAAACTCATCAAAAAGGCTCAACCCCTTATGCCTGTATTTTGACCAGTTAAACTCCGGATCCGGATGCAGCAAAAAGTTACCTTGACTGTCAGAAACATAGAGTTGATAATTATCAGAACCTTGCAGTTTTGCCAAAAGCTTTTGCATAAAGATATTGACAATGATCATTCCTTCACGTTCGTTGTTAAGAAAGAGCGGTATTCCAATACGCAGTGTAGGCTGAAAAGGTTCTTCTATCTTTCCGTGTTCTACGTTCAGATCGATCTGCGAATACCATGTCATCCCTTTTGGTATCTCTAAAAGTGCTTTGTAATAATAACGGTCCTTTTTGTTTTGAAGGGCCTGTTCAGGAAGAGCATAGGGCTCACTCCCTATCGCTTTACGATCGATGCGGATCACTTCTTCCCCGCTGTTACAGATGTAACGCACCTGCATCATATCCTCGTGTCCTCTGGCTAGATCGAGTAAATAATCTATACTGACCTGTTTTCTTTTCTTATCCCCGTTCAAATAGCTTTGGATAATACCTTTAGAAAAAGGACTTTGAGCCAAGGTCTCAATCTCACGCTGATAATGTGAAATATGTGTTTTTATTAATGTCTCGTTATATAAAAGTGTTTTTTCGGACGCATGTCTAAAATCTTGTTCGACCTCAGCCTTTTGTTGGACATAACTGATACCAAATCCCAATAC
>JBFEIF010000128.1:0-5527 GCA_041553795.1 Sulfurimonadaceae bacterium | reverse complement strand
TTTCTTTCATTATTTGTTTCCCTTATTTGTGGTACGGATGGTTGTTGTTGATGGCAAAGCCGCGAAAGACCTGTTCAAGAAGAACAAGCTTCGCAATTTTATGACTCATTGTAAGCTCACCAAGGCTGATGACCTGATCACATTGCTTCAAAAATCCATCTTCAAAACCATAAGCACCGCCTATGTAAAAATTCACCGACATTCTATCACTTAAAAGCTTACTAAACTTAAAACTATTGATTATTTTTCCATCAGGATGAAGCGCTATATTATAAGATTTACTTAAATAGGGTGTAAAGGCTTCTGTGTAAGCAGCTTGTGCCGTCACCTTCCCTTCGACCTGTGCCTGATGTATCTTTTTATTGAATATCTCTATATCTTCTATTGTAGAGAACTTCGAAGTCATCTTCTCAAGATCCTTGTACAAGGGGTTATAGAGGGTCTTTTCGGGCTTTGCTATAGAAAGTATGCTAACCTTCATACAGACCTGAACCTATGACCAGATATGCTACATTTTCGAATGAATCTGTCAGTTTTACACCGCCTATAGCAGCGACTTTGTGTACGGATAGAGATGCCAGGAGATCCAGTTTCGGACCGAGTATATTTGTAACATCTTTGGTTATAGTCTGTTTATAAGCACCAAGTCCGATATAGTTAAGATCCATTTTATTAGCTGTTTCTATCTCTTCTTGATCATGTGTCGAGATCCCAAGGATCTTATCCGAACCGATCACTTCACGGACGATTTTCACAGACTTTTCTATATTGGGGTCAATAGCCAAAAGATCTTCCTGCCCCATATGGACACCGTCGCAAAAAGGTATCAGCTCATATTTGTCATTGACGATCAAAAAACCGTCCCAGATCTGACGCAGTTCGATCAGACTTTTCTTGATCTCTTCAGTGCTGGCATTCTTGTTTCGGTACTGAAGTATCTCTGCTTTGTTCTTTTTGGCAAGGGTAACGAAGTCTTGAAGGGAAAGGTTGCGACCGTTAAGGGAATCCTGGTCGCATAAGGCATATAGAGTGGACATTAGCTGACTTTGATCTCTTTGTTCAATAACATAGACAAAAGATCAGAGATCGTCTTTTTCATCTCGTTGCGGTTGACGACCATATCTACCGCACCCTTCTCAAGCAAGAACTCTGCACGCTGGAAGCCTTCTGGCAGATCCGAACCGATCGTCTGCTTGATGACACGCTGTCCCGCAAAACCGATAAGCGCACCCGGTTCAGCGATGATGATATCGCCCAGTGTTGCGAACGAAGCCGAGACTCCTCCCATAGTAGGGTCTGTAAGGATAGAGATATACGGCAGGTTGGCCTTTGCCAGTTTGGCAAGCGCAGCCGATGTCTTGGACATCTGCATCAATGAGAACGAACTCTCCTGCATACGTGCACCGCCCGAAGCAGAGATGATAATGAAACCTTCTCTTTTCTCTATCGCACGGTTGATACCGCGAACGATCTTCTCGCCTTCCACTGAACCGAGAGAACCGCCCATAAACGAAAAGTCAAAGATCACAAGCTGTGTAGCCACACCGTTGATAGTACATTCACCGCTGACGACCGATGAAGTCCTTCCTGTTTTGGCTTCGGCTTCTTCGATACGTTTTTTATAAGAAGTCTTGTCGACAAACTTCAATGGGTCGACCGGACGAAGCGAGGCGTCCATCTCGACAAAAGAACCCTCGTCACATAGAAGCGAGATACGTTCTTTGACACCGATACGAAGGTGAAAACCACATTTCGGACAGACATAGTTTTGTTTCTCGATCTCTTTGTAGTACATCAATGCCTGACAGGACTGACACTTTATCCAGTGCGAAGGCGCTTCACTTTTGGTCGGTTGAGGCTTGCTTGGCTTTGAACTAAAGAAATCGAATAAACTCATATAATCTCCAAATTATTTTAAAATTATCTTCTTGACACACTCAAAGACTTCTTTGTCTTTTGAGATGATGATATGCATATCATCTTTGTACATATACAGGTCTTTACACATAAAAAGGCCCGCTTCTAAATCATATGCACGCATTTTACCTAAAAAAACCATATAATTTGCATAATGTGCATATGCCAGAGAGAGAGCGACCGCTCCCGGTGCTCTGTACTTTAGAGAGTTTTCTGTCAGCTCGCGTGTCAATTCCGGATACAATGCCGCTTTTTCAAAAATACCTATCTTTGAGGTATGATGCTTCGAAACGGGTTTGAAATGTGCGCTGTGAAGTTTTCCTTGAAGAAACTGCTGTTCATCCTTGATAAAGATATCGCCGTTTGCAAAATTGCAGACGATGCCGATCTGACACTGGCCCTCTTTCAAATAAGCGACAGAAGTGCCGTAGTAAGGGAAATGTGTCAGCATATTGTCACTTCCGTCGATCGGGTCAAGGACTATCTCGATACCGTTCTCCGCACCGATGATCCCGCTCTCTTCGGAGTTGATCTGTCCAAAACGGCCCAAACGCTCGATAAAGATCTTTTCCGCCAACAGATCAAGGCCGACACAGGGGTCACCCCCGGCACCGCGTATCTCCTGAGCCATGTAAAGAGTGATGTCTGTATTAGACTCAAGCATAGTACAAACTTCTTGACAGGCCTTGATCGTCTCTCGGATGAATGCTTGCATTATTTCAATGATTTGATAATGCTGCGTGCGGCTTCTCTACCGTCATAAGCTGCTCTTACGACAAGGTCTGCACCACGGTAACAGTCACCGCCTGCAAAGATACCCGAAGTCGATGTCTCGAACTTCTCATCAACGATGATACCGCCCCATGAGTTTGTCTCGATACCGTTTTCAGCAAGGTATGAAGGTACGACAGGATCAAATCCAAGTGACATGACGATGACATCGGCATTGACTTTAAACTCGCTTCCTCTTACCTCTTCCATACGTGCACGGCCTGATTCATCTTTCTGACCGAGTGCTGTCTTGATCATCTTTATGCCGACGACCTCACCTTTCTCATTCGTAAGTATCTCTTTAGGCGCCGCATAAAAAGTGAAGTCTACACCCTCTTCTTTGGCATTTTTATACTCTTTTTGTGAACCCGGCATATTATGTGCATCACGTCGATAAAGACAGGTAACAGATTTCGCACCCTCACGTTTTGCAGTACGCACACAGTCCATCGCCGTATCACCGCCGCCAATGACAACGACATTGCGATCTTTGAAATCAAGAGCTTTGTCATATTTTTCGCCAAAGTTCTTCAACTGGATACCTGTCAGATATTCCATAGAAGCGAAGACACCTTTAGCCTTTTCGTTTTCAAGACCTGCCAGTTTGGCTTTTGTCGCACCGATACCGATAAAGATCGCATCATGTGAATCAACAAGCTCATCAAAGCCGACATCTTTACCGACTTCACAGTTCAGGTGAAGTGTAAGACCTGCGTCAAGAAGTCCTTTGACACGGCGTTCAACGACTTTTTTATCCAGTTTGAATCCTGGAATACCATAGGTCAAAAGTCCGCCTGCACGGTCAGCTCTTTCGTACATATCTACGCCGATACCTGCACGTAAAAGATAAGTCGCGACCGAAAGACCCGCAGGGCCCGAACCGATGACGGCGACTCTTTTGTCAGATGTGACACCCGGGAACTCAGGTTTTAGTCCCTGCTTGAATCCCTCTTCATTGATATAAGTCTCTATCGAACCGATGGTAATAGCGCCGTGTCCGTCATTCAGAGTACAGTCACCTTCACAAAGACGATCATGAGGACAGATACGTCCCATCACTTCAGGGAAAGGAGAAGGTTCATTAGACAGTTTGAAAGCAAATTCCAGATCTTTTTCTGCAACTGCTTTCAGCCACTGAGGAATATAGTTATGCAAAGGACATTTGTTTAGACAGTATGGATCACCACACTGAATACAGCGGACACTTTGTGAAGCCGCTTCCTTAGTCGCAAAAAACTCATAGATCTCGCCAAAGTCTTTGACACGTTCGACGACGAGACGCTTTTCAGGCTCAATTCTTGGTGTTGTAATAAAATCTATCATCTTAATCTCCTTTCTCTAGGTTTAATGGAAGTGTTTTCATGTTTTTCGGACGTACCAGCCAGAAGTCTCTGATATCTGTACGGAAGTTATCCAAAATCTCTTTGGCTCTTAGACTGCCTGTCTCTTCGACATACTCTTTCATCAGACGCTTCAGGAAGTGGCGTGCCTCATCCCCTTCATCTGTGTCAATACGCTCTATCTCGATCAGTTCACGGTTGATGTTCTCACCAAAAGAGTGCTGTTCATCATAGACAAAGGCGATACCGCCTGTCATACCTGCACCAAAGTTAAGACCTGTCTTGCCAAGGATAACGACAATACCGCCTGTCATATATTCACACGCGTTGTCACCTGTTCCTTCAACGATCGCCAAAGCCCCCGAGTTACGGACACCGAAACGCTCACCTGCTGAACCGGCTACATAAAGCTTACCGCCTGTTGCTCCGTAAAGACAGGTATTTCCTGCTGCTGCGAATTCAGGTCCCTGCATCTTAGGCATGATTATGATCTTACCGCCTAGCATCCCCTTACCGATATAATCGTTGGCGACGCCGTTTAGGTATAAAGAGACACCGTGGATCAAGAAGGCTCCAAGAGACTGACCTGCCACACCATTCAATCTGATGTTGATAGTATCGTTTGCCAGACCTGCATCTCCGTAGTACTGGGCAATCTCACCTGATACACGAGCACCGAAACTACGGTTAAGGTTACAGATATCGCGTTTGACCGTCACACGCTGATCAGGATGCTTTATCGTGTTCATCACTTCTTTAAGGACGTCTTTTTCAAAATCGTTCGGATCGAACGGATCGTTAGACGCGACCTGACAGGTATCTACACCTTCACAGTGATACAAGACATCTGAGAAGTCGAATTTCTTCGTAAATTCGTTGTCGATAGCAGCCAAAAGATCTGAACGGCCGATGATCTCCTGAAGACTCTTATATCCCATACCCGCAAGGATAGAACGGATATCTTCGGCTAACAGAGTAAAGTAATTGATGACATGCTCTACCTTGCCTTTATAGTGATCGCCGCGAAGTTTTTCATTTTGCGTCGCAATACCTACCGAACATCGGTTGACATGACAGATACGAAGCATCTTACATCCGACGATAGTAAGGACACCCGTACCAAAAGCATATGACTCTGCACCAAGAAGTGCTGCTTTAACGACATCAAGACCCGTCTTCAGACCACCGTCAGTCTGTACATGGACCTGCCCGCGAAGGTTATTGACCTTCAGTGCATTATGGGCTTCAGAAAGTCCCAGTTCCCAAGGGTTACCCGCGAACTTGATAGATGTTAACGGCGCAGCACCTGTACCGCCGTCACCGCCTGAGATAATGATCTTGTCAGCATAGGCTTTTGCAACACCCGCTGCGATTGTACCGACACCCGCCGTCGAGACCAGCTTGACTGCGATAGTCGCGTTTGGATTGACCTGCTTAAGATCATAGATCAGCTGTGCAAGGTCCTCGATCGAATAGATATCATGGTGCGGTGGAGGTGA
>JBFEIF010000127.1:0-5653 GCA_041553795.1 Sulfurimonadaceae bacterium | reverse complement strand
CTTTAAGTTTCATAGCACCTGCAGTAGTAGCTGCTTCTAGATCAGTTTCATACCATGTATCGTCAAGGTCTGTTAAGGTATCAGATATCTTTTCTTTAATATGTGGGTTTCTGTCTAAGAAACTTTTACGGATTCTAGGTACTCTGATTCTTTCTTTAGAATCAACGAAGTCAAATCCATATTTGCCCTTAACACAAAGCTGACCTTCAGAAGTAGCTCCATCTGGGTGTGCGAAAATCTTTATAATTTTATTTTCTTTTGTGTCTACATGAGCAGCAATATCACAGCCAACACCACAATATGCACAAACACTATCAATAACCATGATAATCCCTCTATATACCAATAATGTCGGTATTTTAATTATCGCGATTTTACACTCTAATCTCTTAAAAGTAGACGAGAAATATCAGGGTGTTAAATCATTAAAGTATATCTAAGATGAGAAAGTCGCAGGATGAGCAAGCTGTCGAGACCCCTTAAGGTCTCGACAATAAGAAGAGTTAGTATGTAGAAGCGATTATTCCTAAGGCCAAGGTCTGCGCATTTAAAATTGAGACCTGAGTTGTCGCGATATTTCCGCTTTGCAACTCTTGTGTCAGAATGATTTGGTCTGCTTCAAGACCGATATTGTCAGACATCAGCAGGATCTGGTCTGCCATCTCAAGGATGCTGTTTGACATCTGTCCAATATCTGCCGAAAGATTCAGTAGACTTCCCATCGCATCAAGAAGAGTGCCTTGTGCTGTCACTACTTTGGAAGCTTCGATCATGATCCCGTAAGAGTCCATTAAGATCCCCATTGATGACATGATAATGGAAAGATTTACCAAAGAGTTCAAGGAATCTGAGTTGATATACATAGTGCTTTGTGCCAAATCAACATCTAAAATCGCTTGAAACTGCTGAACCTGAAGCATATACGCATTGACATCGGCTTTTGTATCTGCCAGTTCACTCGCCATGTTCCAAGGGTTAAGTTCGATCAAGGTCATCTTTGCAACCAATAGATTCCCTTCAGCAACAAGTGAGTCCAATGTCAGGTCATAACTTGCTGTCTCTGCGACCGATACAAAAGCCAAGGTATTTGTCTGTGTCTGCAAGACACTGTTTTGCGTCAGTGTGAGGTTTTCACTTTGAATGACCTGTGTCTCAAGAATGCGGTCAGCCATCACACCGATATTGTCGGACATGATCAAGATATTATCAGCCATCTCGCCGATGCGGTCTGCCATCTCACCGATATCGCTTGAAAGCTGAAGCATCGCTCTGATACCGTCAGCTAATGTGATCGCATCTGTACTCGGCTGAAGCAGCGCGATATCCGCTGTAATGAAAGACGACTCTTTGGCTATAGCAGCGACATTGATAAAAAGCTTCTGCGTCAAGACTATCGTCTCATCATCAAGTGTGATAGGTGCAGAGAAAGCATTATTTCTGATAATGATCGCATCGACAATAGCTCTCGCTTCTTTGTTCAGTGCTATCAAAGGTGCACACATAGAGTCTGAGGTCAGTGTTACATTAGCGATACTATTGTTAAGATCCGACATCGAGTTATTGAAGTTCACAAGGTCTGTCTTAAGATCTGCCTGAAGCAGTGTAGCCGATAATACAATACCGGTAATAAGTCTAATCATATTTTTCATCTTAGCCTCCTATAGCCCAAAGTTCTTGATCACAGTGATCATGATCGACTGCGATGTCAACAGTGATGACTCCGTAAGAGCCACATTCGTCATCTGAATATTTTGCGTCAAGACAATGCGGTCTGCCATCAGACCGATATTGTCCGCCATGATAAATATCTTATCTGCCATCTGCATGATACGGTCTGACATCACACCGATATCCTTTGTCAACTGCAGCATCGTCGCAGTCGCATCCGAAAGAACGGCTGTGTCGGTCAACGGTGCTATTTGTTCTATTGTGTGCGAATAAGCTTCCAAAGAACTTCCAAGACTGCTGTAGATGCCTGAAAGGTCACCCAGCATTGTCAATGTGTCTGCATTAATGTAATGACTCATCTGTGCACTGTTAGAAACGACCATGTCCAGCATGGCAGTTGTTCTGTTCATCAACGCTACTGTCTGTGATTGAATTGAGACCAACTCAGTTTGCATATTGGTAGTGTCAAGAGTGACAGCGTTCATAGCATCAGTCAGTGTACCTGCATCACTAATGATCTGTCCAAGCGTCAGGTTATAAGCGATTGTAGAGAGTGAATCGCTCAGAAGCACCATGTTTTGCTGCGTGATCAGTATAGAACTTTGCGTCAATGCAAGGTTTTGACTTTGAATCACCTGGGTTGCGATTATCCTGTCTGCCATCAGACCGATATTGTCTGCCATGATCACAATACGGTCTGCCATCTCAAGAATACGGTCGGCCATTGCACCGATATCTTGTGAGAGCTGTAAGATTGCCTTTAGACCGGCACTGTATTCAAACAGCTCTGCCGTATCTGTAATCGTATTCATCTCCATAGAGAGACGTACAGACTCAATACTCATATCTTTGACAAGATATGAAAGAGTGCCAACTGTATCCATATCTGCATCTGTCACCGAGAAAGCAGACATAGAATCTGTCAAATTCTTGACAGACTGTGTGAATTCCCGAATAGACTTGTTCAAAGTACCCATCTTCATACATGAACTGTCTTGAAAAAAGGTAAAGTTAACCAACTCGCTCTTTAATACATTCCCCTCAACTAACAAGTTTTGCAGATCCGAATGGATATCTGCACGCAATGTCATAGTTGTCAGAACTAAGAACATCAACGACTTTATTATATGTTTCACATCATTTCCTTTTATAACTTTAAGTTTTAATTAAATAGAGCGAGATTATACCTATTATTATTTTCAAAATAATAACTTTAATGAATGATTTTCATTATTTAAGATAATCTTTATAAGGCCTGGTTTGCAGGATAGAGTGAAGACTTAAATACTTAACTGTTCCGGAAATATTCAAAAGCAAAAATCATATATTAGTTCCCGTACTAAAGAGGGGAAAAAACCTAATAAGCAGTAGAGAATCAGAGTGATTTCCTGGATAGACAAGCATAAAGCTACTCACAGAATGCGTTTAAATGATCATATCTTAGGGAAAGAAAGGAATACTTATTGGGAGTCGAAGCCTTAGGCTTCGATACGTATCATGCTAGGAGAAGATTTGACAAAAGATGCATTTGCAAGTTCTTTGATGATTCCCTGAATGTTTTTTTCAACCGCTTCATGGGTAGCAAAAAGGAGATTAGCTCCTCCATTCTTGCATGGACGCTGAAGCATGGTCTCAATAGAAATATCATGATCGGCGAACATCTTTGTGACAGAAGAGAGAACGCCGGATCTGTCTTCAACAGCCATTCTCAAATAATATTTCGAAACGATCTCGTCCTTCGACTTAAGCTTAAGATCTTTTTCAAGCGGTGTCTTAAACCCAAGCATAGGAGAGTGCTTGCCCGAACGGGCTATATCGATAATATTAGCGACAACTGCGGATGCTGTAGCATTTCCACCTGCGCCAGGACCGTAATAGAGTGTCTCACCTACCATATCACCGATAACAGAGACCCCGTTCATGACCCCGTCGATCTTTGCGATCATCTCGTCTGTGCTCACAAGTGCGGCATGGGTACGCAGTTCGACCTCATTGCCTGTCTTCTTGGCGATTGTCAAAAGCTTGATGACATAGCCAAACTCTTTGGCAAAGGCTATATCTTCTTGAGTGATGTTTTCTATACCTTCGATCAAGATATCTTCCGGTTTGGCATCAATACCGTATGCAATAGAGGCAAGGATAAGCAGTTTATGCGCAGCATCAAATCCGCCAATGTCAAAGGTCGGGTCAGCTTCTGCATATCCCAAGGCCTGAGCTTCATCCAATATCGGCTGAAAATCAACACCCTCGTTCATCATCTTCGTCAGCATATAGTTACAGGTACCGTTCATAATGCCTTTTATAGACTCGATATGGTTTGCCGAAAGACCGTCGCGAAGCGCATTGATAATTGGGATACCGCCTGCGACAGAAGCCTCGTATTCAAAGGCTATATCGCCCGCAAGTTCTTGAAGTTCATACCGATGGTAAGCCAGCAAAGCCTTGTTCGCCGTTACGACAGCCTTGCCGTTTGCCAGTGCAGCCTTAACAACTTTGAAAGCATCATCAACACCTCCCATCAATTCGACGACGATGTCGATCTCAGGGTCATTGATGATATCCATAGGATCTGTTGAAAGCTTGATGTCTATGCCGCGATATTTATTCAGATTGCTGACGACACCGCTTTTTACAGAGATCTCTTGTCCGGCACGTGCAGTGATGATATCAGCATTCTTCTTTAGGATATTAACGACCGAAGTCCCGACAGTACCAACGCCAATCACACCGACTTTAAGCATCATTGTCCTTTGGTATTTCACAATTAAACTGCTTTAAGAATTCCTTGATGTTTCTTGCTGCCTGACGTATACGGTTATCATTTTCGATCAGCGCGATACGTACATAACCTTCGCCATCAGGCCCAAAACCGATACCCGGAGCAACTGCGACACCGGCTTCTACCAGAAGACGTTTTGAGAATTCTAAAGAACCCAGGTGAGCTGCACATTCCGGTATTTTTGCCCAAACAAACATAGATGCCTGGTTTTTGCGCATAGGCCAGCCGGCTTTTGTAAATGCATCGATCAAGATCTCTTGTCTGTGATCATATTTATCCGTGATCTCCTGTACACAAGTCTGATCGCCGTTAAGCGCGACAGTCGCTGCGACTTGTATAGGTGTAAACATCCCGTAATCCAGCCAAGACTTTATCTTTTGGAGTGCACCGATAAGCTTTTTGTTTCCTACGAAGAAACCGACACGCCATCCAGCCATATTGTATGACTTGGAAAGGGTGAAAGACTCAACCGCTACGTCCTTTGCTCCAGGGACAGACAAGATCGAAGGCGTCTTGTAACCATCAAAGGTTATATCCCCGTAAGCGATATCAGAGATGATATAAAATCTTTTCTCCTTTGCCATCGCGACAAGTCTGACGTAAAATTCCTGAGTAACGGTCACCGTTGTCGGGTTATGAGGAAAATTCACCAGAACATATTTCGGCTTAGGAGAAGTCTCTCTGAAGACTCTATCAAGGTCCATAAAAAACTGGTCTTCGTCTAATTTATAATCTTCGTCATACTTTATGCCGAACTTGACCACAGAGCCCCCGGCCAGTATAAACGAGTACTCATGGATCGGGTAAGTAGGATCAGGAACAACGGCAACATCGCCCGGATTCGTAATGGCGTACGCCAAGTGGGCATAGCCCTCTTTTGAACCGATGACCGTGACACATTCCGTATTTGGGTCTAAGTCAGCGTCAAAACGACGTTTATACCAGTCAGAGATTGCGACAAGAAGTTTTGGGATACCCTTTGATGCTGCATACCCGTGAGTTTTTGTCTTTTGGGCAGACTCGACAAGCTTTGCTCTTATATGTTCAGGAGTATCCCCGTCAGGATTACCCATAGAAAAATCAATAACATCGGCACCGGCACGGCGCTCTTGCATCTTAAGCTCATTTACTTCTGCAAACACATACTTTGGAAGTCGATCTATACGACCAAACTGTATCTCGTCGAACATCTTATTTCACCTTTTG
>JBFEIF010000126.1:0-5701 GCA_041553795.1 Sulfurimonadaceae bacterium | reverse complement strand
GATCATTGAATACGGTTTTTCAGTAGGTGCTGATCTTTCAGATGAAGTAATTAGTGCAGTTAAAAAGAAAATCGAAGCAGAATAAATAAAAAGGGTTCACGATGAGACACCGTCATGGATATAGAAAATTAGGTAGAACTAGTTCACACAGAGCTGCTCTACTTAAGAACCTTACTATCGCTCTAATCGAGAATGGTAAGATCGAAACAACAGTTCCTAAGGCGAAAGAACTTCGCTCTTATGCAGAAAAGCTTGTTACTGTTGCACGTACTGGTGAGGCTAACGCACACCGCGAAGTATTCGCAGCATTGCAAAGCAAAGAAGCTACAAAAAAACTTCTTAATGAAATCGCTCCTGCTTATAAAGAGCGTAACGGTGGATATACACGTATTACACGTACACGTATCCGTCGTGGTGATGCTACAACTATGGCATTCATCGAATTCGTTTAGTAGCAATCCTACTAGACACTTCTTTGAGGGTTCTACCCCTCAAATCCTTCACAACACTTTTTTTACAGAACAATACAGGTACTTATAATGAACACTAAATTGGCATTTGGAACATACAGAACAGGTTTGGACGATCCTGAACATGAAGCGGCATTAACTCTGGCACTCAAAGAGGGTATTAGACTTATTGACACTTCGACCAATTATATGAACGGAGATGCAGAGCGTCTGATAGCAAAGACATTGGACAGTGTCTATGGCGGGTACAAACCGGATGATCTTGAGATTGTCTCCAAATGCGGATATATCCAGGGTTCCTTGCTCGATGCGATCAAAAAAGAGGAGCAGGAAAATCTTGATGATAAGGAAACGACAGCGGGCAGGACGATAATCGATGAACTCGATATCGTAAAATACAGTGAGAGCTGCTACCACTCCATCCATCCTGGGTTTATCAAAGCCGAGATCACGAAATCACTTGAGAGGCTTGGTCTAGAGAGAATAGATTGTTATCTGCTTCATAATCCTGAATATTATCTGATATACACGATAAAAGATGAGAGAAGCAGGACAGATGCCCAGCTTATAATGCTGGATCGCATACTTGATGCATTTATGCAGCTGGAGACGGAAGTCAAAGATGGACGTATAGGAAGCTACGGGATAAGTTCCAACTCTTTCTCTTTGGAACAGCACGCTATGTATTTTATGCCGTATGAAGAGCTGATTTCTCTGGCAAAAAAAGCGGCATATGAAGTTGGAAATGAGATTCATAGTTTTTCTACCGTTCAGATGCCGATAAACCTGCTTGAAAAAGAGGGTCTTGCATGTGCACACTGGGCAAAGCAGAACGGTCTGCGTGTCCTTGCTAACAGACCTTTGAATGCATCCAAAGACAACCTTATGTTCCGTTTGGCTTCACATGAAGAGCCAAAAGAGTATTTTGGACTTTTAAACGAAGCAATGGGTTTTCTTGAAGAGGTCAAAGCAGACTCCATATTCAACCTTATCGGCGAACTCGACAACTATAAGCACAGGTTTGGCTGGATCGGTGAATATCAAAGCTTTTTGATGAGCAAGGTGATTCCGCATATTCGACAGGAACTGATAAAGATAGAGGATGATTATGTCAGGGAGAACATCTCAAAACTTCTGATGGACTATTTTGTCACATATGAAGAGATGGTCCTGTATGAGTGTGCAAAGCAGACAAAAAGCATGCTCGAGCATGCCGGAGTCAAGATTGAAAAGACAATAGAAGAAGCAGCGCTTAACGATTTGATAAATAGTGCCGATATTGACTACATACTCGTTGGCATGAGAAAGCGTAAATATGTCAGTGTGCTACTTGAAATCTAAGGTATATATCTAAACTTAAGGGATGGTCACTACTGAAGTGCTTTATTACTTATTAAGTGGAATTTGTCTATTTTATCACTATAATTTTAAGACGAAATTTCAAGGATAGATATGATACCTTTTACAGATGAAGAACTGATGACGCCAGTGACGGCAGTCATTGATAAAGTTCGCCCCTCAATAGCCCTAGATGGTGGTAATATAACACTTATAGCCGTAAAAAACGGCGGTGTATATGTACAACTTTCAGGAGCCTGTGTCGGTTGCGCGAGCAGCGGTAGTACACTGAAATATGGCGTTGAGCGCCAACTCCGAATGGATATTCACCCTGAACTGACAGTGGTCAATGTCCCGATGGGTATGGAAAACAAACTAGACGAATTATAGAATTAGAATATCTGCCCCGATTATGCCTCAGCAAGGGGTATATCGGTGTATAACACCATAAAAGAAGGAGATGTGATGAGCAATTTTAACCAATTTAAAACCCTTCAAGAAGCAAACGACAAGTTTTCAAAACAGGAATATGCCAAAGCACTCTTTGATTATGCCTTGGTGCTAAAAGAAGACCCAAACAACAAAGAAGCGTACAACGGAGCCATATTGGCCGAGATGGCTATGAGCGGCGAAGAAGCAGCTGCAGCGCTGTTTGATTATTATGCTGTATTGCGAAAAGAAGACAAAGAAGATGCCGATGAGATCATGAATGAGATCATTGAAAGTATGGATGGGACAATGGAGACACTTAGCCAATTGTTAGAAGAACCATTAAACGAAAAACTTGAGAGCGAGAATGGTATCCTTTATGCAGACTTTAGACTGCTTGTAAAAGATAGTGGAGATTTTAAGACGACCTTTGAAAACATCATGTTCTCAACGCGCGTTATTATTACTGCAAAGAGTGATTTTATAGACTTTTTAGACCAGCTTCTTCATAACGATTTCAAAGAGATGGGACTCTCTTATCTTGAAAGTGCTTTGAAGACTTATCCTAATGATGAGAAACTGCACAGACTTTTAGAAGAACTCGCTTGAAAATAAAACTTCCTGATACCCCCTACGAATTTGTGAGTGAAAACTCACAAGAGTGCGACAGTACAACAGCCTTTGTATTAACGACCCAAAATGAAAAATATCTTGAGAATGCGAAGGCAAAGGGTGCCCACTCTATTGTCAAGGCAGAAGATATTGCACACCTTTTTGGTGTCAACCGCATTAAGATAATCGGGATTACCGGCACCAATGGAAAGACGACAACGGCAGCGGCTATCTATTCGATATTGCTGGATCTCGGCCACAAAGTCGCTATGCAGGGAACGCGTGGTTTTTACATGAACGATGAAGTGGCTGAAGGGAAGACATTGACAACGCCTTCTGTCCTCAATACCTACAAACATATCTATCAGGCGGTAGCAGCCGGCTGTGAGTTTTTCATTATGGAAGTGAGTTCCCATGCCATTGTGCAAAAGCGAATCGAAGGTATCCCATTTGCGCTTAAAATACTGACCAATATCACGCAGGACCATTTGGATTATCATAATGGACTTGAAGAGTATATAGCAGTAAAAAACAGTTTTTTTGCGGATGAGAGTCTTAAACTGATCAATAAAGACGAGTCAAGAGCTGTCTTTAATTATAAAAATGCAAACTCATACGGAATAGAGAATCCTGCGACTTACAGGATCATCGCCTACACGATGAATGAAGGTATTTCTGCGGTCATACAGAACTTTCAGACCATCGAAACCTTCACGACAGATCTTTATGGTTTCTTTAATCTTTATAACATGACAGCCGCCGTTTCAGCTGTTCATTTGCTAACAGATCATACAATATCTAAGATAGCAGAGGTCACGGCAAACTTTGCCGGAGTCAGCGGACGTATGGAAAGAGTAAGTGAAGATCCTCTGGTCATCGTCGATTTCGCGCATACACCGGATGGTATGCAGCAGATTCTTAACTCTCTGAAAGAGAAAGAACTTCTGGTCGTTTTTGGTGCAGGCGGGGATAGAGACCGTACCAAACGTCCGATTATGGGACGTGTCGCTTCGAGTTTTGCGAAAAAGGTCTATGTTACCAGTGACAACCCTCGTCATGAAGACCCGGATGTGATCATTCAGGAGATAGTGGAGGGTATTCATGAAAAAGGAAAGGTCGTCATCAACCCTAACCGGAGGGAAGCGATTGCTCAAGCCTTGAATGATCGCGAAGGCGATGAAGTCATACTCATCCTGGGCAAGGGTGATGAGGCGTATCAGATCATATATGATCAGAAGTTTCCTTTTGATGACAGAGAAGTGGTACGAGAGTTACTGGGGAAAAAATAAATAACACTATACTTCAGCAGGAGGTTATAATGGAAATTGATTTTTGGTACTCAACAGCATTGGTATTGGCGATTATCTATACGATTCCTGTCCTCATCATCCGTTTAGGACTCAACCGACGTAAAGAAAACCGCCGAGAAAAGGACAGACGCGTATTTTTTCAGCATGTTCCTATCGAACGCCGTCAGAATCATCATGACAGGCGCGTAAACAGCCGACGAGATACTGCCTACGCTTAGGAAGTAATATCGCGGCTTCTTCTTTTACAAATACCTATTTTTTATTGATCTCGTCAACGATCTTAGTGACACACATATCAGAGGTCACATTCAGCGATGTACGTGCCATGTCCAGTATTCTGTCTACGGCAACTATCAGTGCAAGGTAAGCAACGGGAAGACCGAGCTGCTGCAAGATGACAACCATCATGACAAGCGAGGCGGAAGGCAGAGCTGCAACACCGATACTTAAAGCCACGACAGTGACGCCAAGAAGGATCTGATCACTCAGGCTGAGCAGGGTACTGCTAAGATTGGCGATGTATAAGACTGCGATACTCAGATAAGCTGCTGTCCCGTCCATAGAGACGGTTGCGCCCAAAGGAAGTACGAAGGCCGCACTCTCTTTGCAGACTCCTCCTTTTTCTTGTGAGACTTTCATACTGACGGGCAGTGTCGCTGCACTTGAAGCTGTCGAAAAGGCCATCAAAGGGACTTCTTTGACAGCATTTAGATAGGCATAGGGTTTTACTTTTGTGAATATCTTGATCAATACAGGAAGTGTGATCAGTCCATGTATCAACAAAACAGCCAGTACCAGTAGAATGTATTTCCACAGCCCGACAATGACTTCTATCCCCTGTTGTGCGACGATGTAGCTGATGAGTGAAAAGACACCCAGCGGGGTAAGCGCGACTATCCATTCAGCGATCTTCAACATGGCTGTACTGATCGCAGTGAAGAAGTCCAGCATAGAGTCTTGATGCTCCTGTTTCAGGTACAGGCTTGCGATACTTAAAAAGATAGCAAAGACGATGACCTGCATCATATTTCCTCCTGAGAGGGAATGGAAAATATTGGTCGGAATAAAGCTTAGCAGCATCGTCTGCAGAGAAAAAGGGGCGACGTCTTCAGCTTTGGCATAATGAAGACCCTGGGCAGAAATAGTTTCTCCTATAGGAAAGAAGTTGATCGCGGTAATGGCCAGCAATACGGCCAAAGCTGTTGTTATCAGATAGAGTCCTATCGTCTTCAATCCTATCTTCTTTAGCTGCTCAAGGGATCCAAGACCTGCAATAGCGGCGTAGACGGAAGCAAAGACCAGCGGAACGACAAGCATCTTCAAGAGACTGACAAATGCTTTTCCTATGACCTCCTGCTTCAGAGCGTATTCCGGCAGAAGGATGCCAAAAGCAATGCCAAGGACGATGCCGATAACCACCAGTGTGTTTGTCGTGAAATATTTTTTAATGCTGAGTGCCATTTCTAAAGACCCCTTTGTAGTGGGGAAAAGTATACCGATATTAGCTTTAAGAGGCTTGATTTAGCTTCCTTTCAAAGAAGT
>JBFEIF010000125.1:0-5733 GCA_041553795.1 Sulfurimonadaceae bacterium | reverse complement strand
TGATATATAGTTGTTTATACCAATCAATAAGGTGAAAAAATGGCTACTCTTACAGAGGTTGAAAGTGTTGTTATCAGGTTCTCCGGGGACTCCGGGGATGGCATGCAGCTGACAGGTACGCAGTTTTCAAATACGTCAGCAATCATGGGAAATGATATTGCAACCTTTCCAGACTATCCGGCAGAAATACGGGCACCGCAGGGTACCCTAGCCGGCGTATCCGGATTTCAGATCCATTTTGGCTCAAGAGAGATCTTCACTCCAGGCGATGAATCAGACATGCTGGTAGCTTTCAATCCCGCTGCGCTTAAGGTCAATTTGAAAGATCTGAAAAAAGGCGGTACGATACTTGTCAATATCGACGCCTTTACTGACAGCAAGATAACTAAAGCTGGTTACGAAATCAGTCCTCTTGAAAGCGGTGAACTTGATGGTTACCAACTCATCAAAGTCCCCATTGATTCACAAACTGCAGAAACATTAAAAGATATCGATCTTGATACCAAAAGTAAAAAGCGCTGTAAGAACTTTTACGCCTTGGGTATGACCTATTTTTTTTATCATAGAGAGATGGATACAACCTTAAACTGGATCCAGCAGAAGTTTAGTAATAAGCCTGAACTTTTAAAAGCAAACCAGACTGCTATGAAAGCCGGAGCAAATTTTGCGGAGACCCTTGAAACAATAGTATCAACGTATAAGGTCTCAAAAGCAAAGATCGAACCGGGACGATACCGACAGATCAATGGCAACACATCAACCGCCTGGGGCTTTATCAGAGCAGCACAAGCGGCGGACTTGCCACTCTTTCTAGGCAGTTATCCGATCACCCCCGCTTCAGACATCCTGCATGAACTCTCAAAATACAAAGAGTTCGGGGTAAAGACCTTTCAGGCGGAAGATGAGATTGCCGGTATCTGTACGGCTATTGGAGCAAGTCTGGCAGGTTCATTGGCGATCACCACTACATCCGGACCCGGTATGGCACTTAAAGGCGAAGCCATAGGCTTGGCTGTCAGTTATGAGATGCCTTTGGTGATCGTCAATGTACAACGCGGCGGACCTTCAACAGGACTTCCTACAAAAACAGAACAATCCGACCTGTTTCAGGCACTTTATGGAAGAAATGGCGATTCACCTTTGATCATTGTCGCTGCCTCCAGACCAAATGACTGCTTTAACATGGCTTATGAGGCAAGCAGACTGGCATTAGAGCATATGACGCCGGTTATACTGCTGAGCGACGGTTACGTAGCCAATGGTACCGAACCCTGGAAGATCCCGGATGTTGATACTAGATATGCCAGTATCAAGCATAAAATGCTGGACCCGGAAGCTGTTGATAAAGAGAATTGGAGCTGGATCCGAAGGGATGAAGAGACCCTTGTAAGAGACTGGGCGATTCCGGGCATGGCAGGCTTGGAACACAGGATAGGAGGTCTCGAAAAAGACTATGAGACAGGAAATGTCTCCTATGATCCTGCCAATCATCAAAAGATGTGCGAGGTACGGCAAAAAAAAGTGGAGAATGTCGTCAATAATATTCCCTTGCAAGAGATAGAAGGTGATGAGAATGGAGACCTTCTGGTCATCTCATGGGGCGGAACATACGGTTCGGTCGAAATGGCAGTCAAAGCCCTTCAAAAAGAGGGAAGAAGCATATCTCTGATGCATTTAAGATACATTCATCCTATGCCTAAAAACATCGGTGATCTCATCAAGGGCTTCAAAAAAGTAATCGTTCCTGAACTCAACATGGGACAGATGCTCCATGTTATCAATGCAAAATTTGCCTGCAATGCTATAGCGTACAACAAAGTCATGGGACTGCCATTCAAGATCTCTGAACTTAAAGAGGCTTTTAGCAATGCATTAGAGGAGATTGAAAATGACTAAGGCTAATGATTTTGAGTATACAAAAAAAGACTTTTCCAGCGATCAAGAAGTAAAATGGTGTCCCGGATGCGGAGACTATGCAATACTTTCAGCTATACAGTCTGCTATGACACAGATCGGACGAAAACGTGAAGATGTTGTCTGTGTCTCAGGCATCGGCTGCTCCTCAAGACTTCCCTATTATCTAAACACCTACGGCTATCATACAATTCACGGAAGAGCGACTGCGGTCGCATCCGGTGTAAAGACGGCCAACCCCGATTTGAGCGTTTGGGTCATTACCGGGGATGGAGACAGTCTCTCTATTGGCGGCAATCATTTTATTCATGTTCTACGAAGAAACATTGATATGAACATCGTTCTTTTCAACAATCAGATCTACGGCTTGACCAAGGGGCAGTACTCTCCGACTTCTGTACGGGGTGCGGTAACAAAATCCACGCCTTATGGATCCCTTGACAGGCCTTTCAGCCCTGCAAAACTAGCTTTTGGTGCCAGTGCCACATTCATAGCACGTACTACCGACACGGATCCCAAACATATGCAAGAGATCATGCTTGAAGCAGAAAAACACAGGGGTACATCGTTTATCGAAGTCTATCAAAACTGCGTTATCTTCAACGACGGCTGCCACTCGGAATATGCCGATAAAAAAAGTAGAGACGATCATTCGATCGTACTTAGACAAGGTGAGCCTATGACCTTTGGCAATCACGTCAAAAAAGGCATTATACTTGATGATCTGACATTGAAGATCGTTGAACTTGGAGATACTTACACTGAGGCGGATTGTCTTGTCCATGACAAGGGAAACGGAGTACTGGCATCCTTGCTCGTTGCAATGGATGCCAACCCAGGCATGCCAAAACTATACGGTGTCATATATGCCATTGAGGATGTCATCTATAACGATCAGGTCAGTGCACAGATAGCTGAGATCAAAGACAGAAAGGGTGAGGGAGACTTTAATAAGCTCCTAAACTCCGGCGAAACCTGGGAAATCATAGAGTGACTTTATCCGGTATTATAGAGCCGATATTTGAATGTAAGGAAAAAATAAAAACCAGAGGTATAAAAAAGGCAGATATGAGCAGAAGGACTTCCTGCTCATGAGACAAGTCTTGAAGACTTAGGAAAAATTGAGATTTGTAAGATCGGGAAGTTCGACTTCGTCATCGATCAGAGGATAGCCATGATCTCTTAAAATGGATTTTAAAAGTTCCAAATGCTCTTCATCCTCGATCTCAGCTGTCACCGTATGCGGCTTGCTAAGAAGATCTACTCTTACAGAAGTAAATCCATTGATATCAAGTGCTGTTCTGATAGTCGCGGCACAAGCGCCGCAACTAAGATCTTTTACTTTTAGGGTTTGTAACATTACTTCGCTAATGCTTTTGTTACAGCTTTGCCGATCTCAGCCGGAGATACAACAACCGTTGCACCTGCAGCTTCAAGCGCAGCCATCTTCTCAGCAGCTGTTCCTGCAGAACCTGAAACGATTGCACCTGCGTGACCCATAGTCTTACCTTTTGGAGCAGTTTGACCTGCAATAAAAGCAACAACCGGCTTAGTGATATGCTCCTTGATGTAAGCAGCAGCTTGGATCTCAAGGTCTCCACCGATCTCACCGATCATAACGATACATTCAGTCTCAGGATCCGCTTCAAACATTGGTAAAAGCTGAAGGTATGAAAGACCGATGATCGGGTCTCCACCGATACCTACTGCTGTAGAAATACCGTAACCAGCTTTAACGACCTGGTTTGTACCTTCATATGTCAGTGTTCCCGACTTAGAGATAAGACCGACCTTGCCTTTTTTGAAGATCATACCCGGCATAATACCGATCTTACACTCTTCAGCAGTAATAATACCAGGACAGTTTGGCCCAAGTGTTTTCATACCGTGCTTAGTAGCGTGAGCTTTAGCCATTTGCATATCTTTGACCGGAGCACCTTCAGTGATGATTACTGCAAGTTCGATACCAGATTCTGCCGCTTCCATAACTGCATCACCAACAAATGCAGGTGGAACAAAGATCATAGAAACAGTAGCACCCGTAGCTTTTACGGCCTCTTTAACTGTGTTGAAAACAGGCTGACCAAGGTGAGTTGTACCACCCTTGTTTGGTGTAACACCACCAACGATCTTTGTTCCGTATGCTAAACACTGCTCAGCGTGGAAAGAGCCCTCTTTACCTGTAAAACCTTGAACGATTACTTTTGTATCTTTATTGATTAAAATTGACATCTGATTAGTTTCCTTTCGCTGCTGCAACAGCTTTTGCTGCACCATCACCTAGGTCTGTACCGACGATTAGGTTTGAAATATTTGCATTTTTAAGAATCTCTGCTGCTTCTGGTGCATTTGTTCCATCAAGACGAACAATAACAGGAACATTAACATCAGTGATCTTAGTCGCTTCGATAATACCGTTAGCGATACGGTCACAACGAACGATCCCGCCGAAGATGTTGACAAATATAGCTTTGACATTAGGGTTTTTAAGAATGATCTCAAAACCTTTTGCAACTGTCTCAGCGTTAGCAGAACCACCAACATCCAGGAAGTTTGCAGGTGTTCCACCCAGGTGGTTGATCGTATCCATAGTACCCATCGCAAGACCGGCACCGTTTACCATACAACCGATCTCACCGTCTAGTGAGACATATGACAGACCATACTTAGCCGCTTCGACTTCATCTGCATCTTCTTCAGTAAGATCTCTCATCGCAGCGATCTCTGGTTGACGTCCAAGTGCAGAATTATCAAATCCCATCTTTCCGTCAAGTGCGATAAATTCACCCTTACCTGTTTTGACAAGAGGATTGATCTCGATCATCTCTGCATCATTTTCCATGTAGACTTTGAAAAGTTTTTGTGCAAATGAAATAATATTTTTTTGTTCAGACGGATCTGTAAGGCCTAGGCCGAATGCCAATTGGCGGCCATGGAAACCTTGAAAACCGACTGCCGGATCAACAGGGATAGTAACGATTTTTTCTGGAGTGTTTGCAGCAACGTCTTCAATATTCATACCACCTTCAGTAGATGCCATGATCAAAGGCATTTCTAATTTTCTGTCAAGAACAACAGAAAGATAGAACTCAGATTTAATATCTGCACCGTCTTCGATGTACAGTTTTTGAACAAGCTTTCCTTCTGGTCCAGTTTGGTGAGTTACCAAAGTCATACCAAGGATCTCATTTGACAAAGCTTCAACTTCATCAAGTGTCTTAGCAAGCTTAACACCACCGCCAAGACCACGGCCACCAGCGTGAATCTGAGCTTTAACAACCCAGATAGGACCGCCTAGCTCTTGAGCAGCGATCACTGCATCCTTTACGCTTTCCACCATAATACCCTTAGGTGTTGGCACATCATACTTCTTGAAAATCTGTTTTGCTTGATATTCATGAATATTCATATATTTCTCCTCGTTAAAGTTAAGTTTATACCTGTGATCTTCGCCAACGCTTTGGCTCCTTTAAAGCAGGAGACTCGCGCGCAGTCAGCAGCGCTTTTTTTACTAACTATTTTACTAGTCAGGGGTAAGAAGTATAGATCCCTTACTGAAGAAAGGTTATACTTTTCTAAAGAAAGCTATTTAGGCTTTTCTAAAGAAGTCTACGCCTTTGGAGCGATCATATCTTCTGGTACGACATACTTATCGAACTCTTCTGCTGTTAAAAGACCCAGCTCAATAGCCGTCGCTTTCAAAGTCGAGTTGTTCTTATGTGCTGTTTTAGCTATCTTTGCCGCATTGTCATACCCTACATACGGGTTAAGCGCAGTGACCAGCATCAATGAATCATGCAAATAATGATCGATCTTATC
>JBFEIF010000124.1:0-5810 GCA_041553795.1 Sulfurimonadaceae bacterium | reverse complement strand
GAAGTCGCCATCGGCAGATTTTTGCATGACCTGTGTGAAAGTACTCAAGGCAGCTGTGATCGAAGAGCGTACGGCTGAAGCAAAGATCACGACAAAGATGGTGATGGCAAAACCGGTGATAAGGAAAAATACTTTGTAGAAGGCGATCTCGTTGTTCATCGCTTCTGAAGCTACAGAGAGCTCTTTTTCTTTGAACTCGACCACTTTTTGGAAAGCGTCACGCGAGGCATTGGCATAGGGCGTAAGTGTCTTGTTGTACTTCTTATAGTTCTCAACCGCATTAGTATTGATATCATCTTGGGAAAGATTGTCCATCATCGTATAAGAGTTGTCAAGAAATGCAAAGGTGCTGTTTTTGGCCTCATTGATAAGTGTTAGAGAAGCCTCATCGTCCAGGGTCTTTGATATCTTCTCAAAAGAGTGACGAATGCTTTCCATATGGTCTCTAAGCTTTTGCATATCTTTTTCATAATTTCCGCCAAGCAGGATATCACGTGTGGTACGGCTGATATAATTCAGGTCTTTTTGTATGTGAAGGGTCTCCATCGCACCTGCAGTCGAGTGGTTCTGCAGGTTGTTATACTGGCTTCCGATACTGTGCAGGGTATAAAAGGCGAACATAGCGGCACCGATGACCGAGACAGTGACGATACTGAGCAAATAGTTTATGCGCTGTTTGATACTGGCATTTTTTAAAAGGTTTTTAAACATTGAAGACTCCCTGAAACACGTGTGTTGAGTTGAAAAAATATTATATCACAGGAACCCTATATTAACTAGAGTTTTAGTAAAATAGTTTATAAGTTAGAAAAAGTTATACTAAAGAAAACAAAATCAGGTTATGACTATGGCAAAAGAACATTCTTTCGATATCTCGGCAAAGATTAATATGCAAAACTTCAAGGATGCTATTAATCAGGCTGTCAAAGAGGTCGTTAGCAGATACGACTTTAAAGGGGTGACGGCGGAGATCGATTACAACGAAAAAGCAAAGACATTGACATTGACTTCTTCAAGCGACAACAAACTTGAAGCACTTGAAGATATTGTCATTGGTAGGTTGCTCAAACGTGAACTGAGTTCGAAGGTGCTGGACGAGGCTTCTGTGGTCGACGCCAGTGGGGGAGACCGTCGCAAGGTCTTCAAGATCGTTGATTATATCGAATCAAAAGAGGCAAAGAAGATCATTGCCGAGATCAAAGCGCAAAAGATGAAAGTGACAGCAACACTTGAAGGCGACCATATTCGCGTAAAGGGTAAGAACCTTGACGATCTTCAAGGCGCCATGAAACAGATCAGAAGTATGGAATGGGACGCCCCGTTAGTATTTGAAAATTTTCGATAAGCAGGACGGAGTCCGTGTCAGAAGTAAAAAAGCGAGCGTATAAGTCAATAGACAAGCGACTCATAACAGAGGGTGCAAGACCTGATTTTGATCTTTATGAGACCAATGAGACAAAGACACAGATGAGTCTGTTCTTGCAAAGCGACACAGTCGTAGACGGTCACAGCAAGGTCCGTCTTAGAGAGATAGAAAATCTTTTTATTATTGGTGAAGAGTATGAGAAATACCAACGCTATGCCCAAAAACATCTAAATAGCATTGCGGCTAACAAGAGTATCCCTTTTTCGCAAAAAGCAGAGATCGTCTATGCCAAAGCCTCTGAGGTGATGGATGAGCTTTTCAAAAATCCCGATGCCTTGGGAAATATGGAAAAGACTCAGGATATCGTAGACGGCTTTGTCACGCTTGCACTTCAGGATGAGGCGACTTTGGCCTCTATCATGGAAATAGCCGCACATGATTATTATACGCATACGCATTCGATCAATGTGAGTATCTACTCTTTGACACTCGCTAAGTTCATCGGACTGAAGGAAAAGGACCTTGAAGATATAGGTATGTCATCGATGATGCATGACCTTGGGAAAAGCAAGGTGGGCTGGGATATCATCAATAAGAATGGTAAATTGACGGACGTCGAGTTTGCATCTATGAAGCAGCATCCTTCTGCCGGATACGACATTGCCATGAAGATGGGCGTGACTGACAAGCGCATACTCTCAGGGATACGTTCTCATCATGAAAAGCTTGACGGCGGCGGATATCCTGACGGACTTAAGGATAAGCAGATATCATTGTTCGCACGTATTATCGCCGTATGTGATGTTTTTGATGCTTTGACGACGAAACGCTCCTATAAAGACGCGATGACGAGTTTTGAAGCGATCTCCATTATGAAGAACGAGATGAAAGGGCATCTGGACGTACGGCTTATAGATGCTTTGATCAAAATGTGCATGGTGAAAGAGGTGAAGTTATGAAATTGAGTGTCGCTCAAGCAGCAGAAAAGTTCAAAGTCTCACGGGAGGCTATTCACAATCGCATCCGGCGCGGAAGTCTAGATTGTGTGATCGAACACGGGACAAAATATGTCCTTATAGACGAACCGGGACAGGTGGAAGCAAACCCTGCCAATGACAAGTATCATACCTATATTGAAGAAGAGAACCTTCAACTCAAAGCGAAGGTTAAAGAGCTTGAACAGCAAAACCTGACTCTTAGAGACCAAAAAGAGAAGATGCTGATCGAAGAGAAAAAAAAGATCGAGCAGATATACAAAGAACGGGATGAACAGCTAAAACAGGTACTCCATACCATCAGTTCGAAGTTCCTGCCAAGAACAGATCTCAAACCGGAAGAAAATCCTGATGGGCAGCAGACGCCATTTAAAGAGACAGCCATAGATAATATCCTGGATGTGGAGGCTATGCAAAATGAGCCGATACGTCTGAAAACATTTTTAAAGCTAAAAGCGTACAAGCCGGTTCAGTATAAGCGTGTCAAAAACCGTTTTAAACGTTTGGTTGGCCAGGATAAACGGGTCTTCCGTCATGAGGGGAAGATCTATGTAGACCCGGATCAGTTTGATTACGCAGATCTGCTGGAATAGGATAAGAACAGCAGCTGTACCTTTGTTTAATTTCGTCTGCGTCTGCTTCCGCTTGGAGGCTGTTGCGAAAAGTGCCGTTTTTTATGAAAACAGCTGTTACAGATAGCATGTTTACTGTCCAAGGCCAAAGGTTTTGTGCAGATACGGCAGCGCGGTACAAACTGCGCATTCTTTAAGGTCTTTTCTATGTAGGTATTAAGACTTGCCCGTGCCTCTCTGGCTTTTTCAGGCTCGATAAATATCTCTGGGAATCGATAGTTAAGCCATAAGTATAAGGAGACCTCTTTGACCAGATCCTCTATATGTAGAAGGGTCTCCATCGAATCGGCATACTCTCCATAGAGTTTGCTTTGCAGATAAGGGACAGGTCTTTGCAGCTCCATGTGCGCGATATAGGATGAGAAGACTTCTACCAGATAGGGTGACTGGGTGGACAAAGGCGCACAGGCCATATGGTATTTTGAACTAAGATCCAAGTCGTAGCGGTCGGTATATCTTGCTATTTCTATGAGGGTGTCAAGGTTCGCGACTCTAAAAGGTCCGTCAAAAGTCATGTGCTTGATAAAGAAATACAGGATCTCTTCGAGATTGGTTGTCTCCAGGATCTTTCCGACGAGGAGAATATGCTCCAGGTTTGCCATGACCTTTAAAGGCAGGCTGATATCCTTGAGAGGTTGGTGGAACTGCTCGTGAATAGTTTTCAGGACACCCGGGTTTAGGGCACCGACATAGCCTTTTTCTTCCATTCCGAAACGTCCTGCACGGCCTGCTATCTGAATGACCTCAGAAGGCTGAAGCGAACGGCGACGTTCTCCGTCAAACTTTGTGTCAGTTGAAAAGAGAACTGTCTTGATAGGAAGGTTAAGCCCCATCGCGATGGCATCAGTCGCGACAAGGACCTCTGTCTCGCCTTCTCTGAAACGGCGTGCTTCTTCACGTCTGACCTCAGGCGAAAGGTTCCCGTAGACAACCGAGACCTTATAATGACGACTCAGCTGCTGCTTGAGCTGAAGCACATCTTTTCGCGAAAAAGCGATGACGGCAGTCTGCGGTTCTATGTTGCTAAGGGGTGTAGCTGACTTCATGATCGAAAGCGGGTTCTTGCGCTCAAAATAGATGACTTCGAGTTCTTCACCTAGCCACTCGGCTAAAGCCTCTATGGCAACCAGAGCATCGGGCGAACCGGTCATATAGACCTTTTTGGCAGGCGCACCGATGATAGCATTTGCCCAGGCCCAGCCTCTGTCTCTGTCGTTTAGCATCTGGACTTCATCTATGACACAGACATCGACATCGATATTGAAGTTTAGCATCTCGATAGTAGAGCTGATATGGGTGGCATATTCGTCGACTATCTGTTCCTCGCCTGTAATAAGAGAAGCTGAAATCCCGTCTGCTTTAAGGTTTTCATACCCTTCCAGGGCTAAAAGCCGCAAAGGAGCAAGGTAATAGCCTGTATCGGCTTTTTCAAGGGCTTTCATCGCCTGATAGGTCTTTCCGCTGTTGGTCGGGCCTACGTGAAAGATCAGTTTTCGGCGGAGTTCTCTTGCGGTAGGAAAGAGGTTCTTAAAGTCACGGATCGTACGTGCCAGCAGAGCCTCTCTCTGCTTTTTCAGTTTCAGTCCCTCTATACTTCGGTTAAAACTGAAGAGGACTTTTTTAGCCGTTTTTGAAGAGATATGAAGATCATGGCCAAGGTATTGTAGCAATTCGTTCAGGACAAACGACACGACCTCTTCATGTGCCATCTCCAAAATAGCAGCGGACTCTTCGCACTCATGGACAAGTTCATCGAGTTCCTGCTCAAAGGCTTTCTCCATCATCTCATTATGCAGAGAAAAATTATCATCAAAATTGATCTCTTCTCCCCTCCACAATCGAGGTAAAAGATCCTGTAACGAGACTTCGGAAAGTGCCTGGTAGGGCAGTTCATGCCCCTCATATCTAAAGATAGATTCCTGATGCATGATAAGGTTGTAATCCATTATCTGCAGAGAATGTTTGGGAAAATGCCTGTTAAAGAGGGCAGTCAGAGTCTTTTCATTGAGCGGGGTATATTCAAAGATGTTTTCAGGCGGCATCGTCTTGAGTGCCTGAAGGACCTCTTCTTTTTCAAGGTAGGGATGAGGATCTCCCAATGAAGCGACAAAGGCATCGGCTTCGGCTTGTCTGCGTTTGATCGCATTTTGTTTTATCTGCGTCAGGTCCGGTCTGAGGTCGTCGATATCTGATGTCTCAAGCATGGTGTATGAAAGAGGTTCTGTCCGTATCTGCAAGATCTTGGTGAAGCTTTCGTTGCCATAGCTAAAGCTGATGGGTGCAAAAAACTCTAATGCATTGTCATCTGTAAAGCTGAGCTCAAGACTTTTTTCAAGTGTCTGAAGCTTCTTTGCAAGACGCATCTGATAGAGGGTCTTCTCCATCTTTGGCAGGGAGATACGCTTTGTCCTCTCGTGCATAAAATATTTGTGAAGATCCCTCGCTTCTTCATCGCTGAGAGTCATCTGGTCTAAGAAACTGTTGATCTTTTCTGTCTTGTCATCAGAAGCCTGTTTCTCGCCGCTTCTGCCGAATACCTGTCCGAGTTCTTTAAAGTATTGGACGATCTCCTGGCGATACTCTACATCTGCTTCAGACCAGAGCCGTCTGAAGGCACGTACAAAGTGTTCATGAGTAGGAGTGATGTCACGCATCCCAAGACGGTGAGCCAGTTCGATCAGGTTCTCAAGAGGAACACGTATGATACCCTCATCGAAACCGTCTCCGTCAAAATAGTGGCGGATGGTCTGGTTATATTTGGTAAGTTTCTTTTTCTTTTTTGCCATAAAGGAATTTTAGCTAAATTATCTTTATAAG
>JBFEIF010000123.1:0-5818 GCA_041553795.1 Sulfurimonadaceae bacterium | reverse complement strand
ACTTTGCTTGAATATATTCCCAATGCCTCGTATGAGCTTGTAAAAGACAATATTAACGGCAAGACCGTCCTTGATATGATGATCAGTATGGGTGGTCAGGGTAAGTCTATGCAGCTGAAGCAGGGCGAATATATTGAATCAGAGGACCTTGTCCTGAACTTTGGTTCAGACGTAAGATCCGAGAAGAAGATTGTTAATATAAGCCTTGAGAACGGTGTTTTGCATATGTCAAATCCTCTGGATTTTACGACGCTTGACATGGGGACAAAGACAAGTGCCATAGTGAAGTCAGGTGAACAAAACGAGCTGAAGACACGGACCTTGTATCAAAGCGAGAAGACAAACTTTGTACTTAAAAGTATGATGGAGAATGTGAGTGAAAGACTGGTCTCCAAAAAGGTCAAAGGAAATCGAAACCGTCTTGAGGATGCCCTGAAGATGCAGGTCACCTACAAAGGGCAGAGCCAGGAGCTCACTCTTATGGGCAGTCCAGGTGCTGTCGGTTTTGAAAAAGTCGCTTTATTCGACGGAATGCGTGTAGAACTCTCTTATGGCGCGATCATCAGAAAGATACCCTTTGCTTTAAAACTTGTAGATTTTGAACTTGAACGTTATCCGGGTTCTATGAGTCCAGCTTCGTATGCCAGCGACGTGATCTTGATCGACAAGGCAGAGAATCTTACTATGGATTACAGAATATATATGAACCATATCTTGGATTATAAAAACTTCCGTTTCTTTCAATCTTCGTATGATCAGGATGAACTGGGGACGATACTCTCTGTAAACAACGATCCGGGTACTCTGCCGACATATATAGGATATATTATGCTTGCAGTAGGTATGTTCTCAGCTTTCTTTATGCCAAACGGACGTTTTAGAAAACTGATGAAAAAGGGCCGTAAGTACGCAGATGAACGACGTGCCAGTGCAGCAGCGGTGTTGTCACTTGTTGTCCTGCTTTTCAGTACTCAGACGCTCAAAGCAGAAGAGGTAAACCCTCTGGTCAAAGTGATAACGTCATTTGACAAGACGCATGCAGAGAAGTTCGGAAGACTTCTGACCCAGGACAGCTCAGGACGTATGAAACCGCTTAACACACTCAATGTCGAGATCGTGAACAAGGTACACGGCGGTACGATCGCGGGTATGACTGCTGATCAGATGATATTGGGGATGATGGTGCGTCCGGAAGCATGGCGCGAGATAAACCTGATAAAGATCAAGGATAAAGAGATCAAAAAGCTTTTAGGGATTGATGAAAACAGCAAATATGCCTCGTTCTCACAGTTTTTGGAAGTACCCGAAAACCTTCAAGGATATAAGCTGGAAGAAGCTGTTTCCATTGCAGCCCAGAAAGCACCGGTAAACCGTAACAAGTTTGACAAAGAACTCTTGAAAGTCGATGAGCGTTTTAGTATCGTCTATATGGTATTTACCGGCGATATGTTCAAACTCTTTCCTAAACCGGCAGATGAGAACAACAAATGGTTCTCAACGATAGAAGCGCTTGAGACCTTTAAACCCGAAGACGCCCTTAAGGTACGTGAAGTCGCTGTGACGTATTTTACGGGTATAGAGAATGTCTTTAGCTGGAATAAAGAGATTAAAGCTGTATATGATCCGACGATCCATCAGATCAGACCTGTACCTGTAACACAAGAATATACCTTGCTAAGCGATAAAGACAAGATCGCGCTCAGATGGGATGAAGCCAATAAAGCAATCGAAGGTATTGCAAAATATCAGAAGTTTTACGGGGCAGAAGTCTATCCAAGTGAGACGAAGATCGATGCCGAGATCTTCTATAACCAATATAATATCTTTGAAAAGCTGATGCCGTATTATCTGGTCATGGGCCTTGTACTGCTTATCTTAAGTTTTGTACAGATCATCAAACCTAGATTCAGACTGGATCTCTTTTCAAAGACAGCGACCGGTCTTTTGATTATATTCTTTCTTTTGCATACGGTCGGTCTGATAATCCGCTGGTATATTGCGGGACATGCGCCGTGGTCTAACGGATACGAGTCAATGATCTATATCGCATGGGCTACGGTACTGGCCGGATTTATCTTTTCACGAAACTCCGTCATAACCTTGGCTGCAACGGGAATATTGGCAGGACTTATCCTCTTTGTCGCTCACCTGAACTGGCTTGACCCTCAGGTGACAAACCTGGTCCCTGTACTGAAGTCATACTGGCTTTCTATTCACGTATCGATGATCACGGCGTCTTACGGTTTCTTGGCTTTGGGTGCTTTGCTCGGTTTTATTGCACTGATACTGTTCGCGTTGAGATCAGAAAAAAACAAGAAGAACATCAACCTCTCTATCTTGGAACTAAATACGATCAATGAGATGAGTCTTATCGTGGGCCTTGTCCTTTTGACAGTTGGAAACTTCTTAGGCGGTGTCTGGGCAAATGAGTCCTGGGGGCGCTACTGGGGCTGGGACCCTAAAGAGACATGGGCACTGGTGAGTATCTTGCTGTATGCCGTTGTGATCCACCTGCGCTTTATCAAAGCAGTCTATACACCGTTTATTTTTGCGGTGGCATCACTGCTGACCTTTTCTTCGATTGTGATGACCTATTTTGGTGTCAACTACTATCTGGCAGGGATGCACTCTTATGCGAAAGGTGATCCGGTACCTGTCCCGGATTTCGTACCTTGGACATACCTGACGATATTTATCCTTATCGCGGTCGCTTCCAGAAACAGAAAGATTTCATAAGCCGTTCAATCTGTCTCCTGCAAAGAGATATATCTTTGCAGAAACTCGGTTTTTTAAGCAAAAATCCTTCTTCATAATACTTTCTCTTAACGATTCTTTTACACGCTTTTATTAAAATACTGCATATAATCAACAGGAGTGTTCTAAATGAAAAAATCTTTTATCACAAGTGCAATAGTAGCATGCAGCCTTTTGTCAACGAGCTTGTTTGCAGAATCAGATAAGTTTTGTGTCTTTCCATGTTTCACAGACGACAGTTGGAGACCAAATTTTGAGGTAGCAGCTGTTGTCGGCCATATGGATTTTGACAGAAGTTCAATAGATGACGGAAATGTGTATGGGATCGAACTTTCGTTCGACTGTCCTGTGTTTACCCTTCCTGGCGATAACCTGATAAGACAGCAGCTTAATGTCAATAAATATCATAAAAATGGCTTGAAAGTAACGACGATCGAGATGAACCCTTATTACTTTATCGATCTTTCAGATAAGCTTGTATTAGGTTTTGGACCTGGTATCGGTGCGGTTCACGGTGATCCAGACGGGGGCAAAGATCAATGGCTTTTTGCAGTTCAGGCAGGTGCCGGTCTGAAATACTATATCAATGATTTTTTAATCGGAGCCGATCTTCGTTACCAATGGACAGCGGAGAAAAACTTTAACAATACCGGCGGTCAGAAAGAAGACCTTGATAATATGCGTTGTCTTGTCAAAGCAGGTTACCGCTTCTAAAAGAACTGTACCGATGCTTGACATCGGGCAGGAACTTGTCGATCTTTATCCACTTCCAGCCCTTAAACCTTATCTTTTTTATCATTATGGAACAAAAAATGTTTATCACTTTTAAATCGCTTTCAAAGGATAAATGATGAACCGTTCGCTTGAAGAAATCTATACCAGTATCTCCCAAATGCTGATAAAAGGTATTGATGGAAGTTTTTCCGATGCTGTACTGGAAGTCGAGCTGCATTCTTTGGCAATGAAGCTTTCGGGTGGATATCTAAGGGGAGACGGGAGTGCTCCTTCCTCTTTTAATTTCATAAAAGAGCATAAAAAAGTATTGATGAACGACATCATCGAGTTACATATCAAAACAGACCTTGATGATCACAGCCGCTGGAACACGATGAACTATTCGCTTCATCCTACAGGAGAGTATAGGGTCAGTTTTGAATGGAATACGGCATTAGCCGAAAAAGTAGAAAGAGTCTATGCCGAGGCATAGCTCTAGGATATCATCAAAAACAAACCAGGTATCTGTATCTCTTAACCTTGACTCAAGTTTTTGTTTTGTTATAATGATGACTGACAAGGACCAATTATGAAACTAATCATATCTATATCTCTTCTTCTATCATTTTTATCACCTCTGCTGGCTAAAGAGATAATCATCGCTTCGGAATCATGGGCCGGAGCTACAAACCGTGACGGCACGGGACTCTATTGGGATGTCGTCAGAAAGGTCTATGAACCTCTTGGTTACACCATCGTCACGAAACACGGTTCATACGCGCAGACCGCAGATATGGTCAGATTGGGGCAGGCTGATATCTTTTTAGGCTCTTACCTCGATCAAAAAGAGTTTGCCCTCTATCCCAAATATTACTTCGATGAAGATGTGAACATTGCTATCTTTCGAAAGGATATCATCGAAAAGTGGAAGGGAAAACAAAGTCTTAAAGGCCTGAGAACAGGCTGGATCCGTGGCTACGATTATGATAAATACTTAGGTATCGATGTCAACAAGGAAGAGGTGAGCAGCAGGCCAAACGGTCTTAAGTTGCTAAAAAGCGAACGCCTGGATGTCTTTATAGACGACAGAGAAAATGTTGAACCATATCTTTCCAAAGCCGAGATAGAGAGTGATGAATATGCGAAAAAAGTCATATTAGAACTTAAGATATATCCGGCTTTTGTGAAGTCGAAGTTTGGTGAGAAGTTGAGAGAAGAGTGGGACAAGCAGATGAAAGTTCTGATCGAAACAGAGGAGTTTAAAGAACTTTATTACGAGTCTGATTATACAGATTTTCCTTACTGATGACCCCTTATGACCTCTTGCCTCTGTGGAAGAGGTTCTCAAAAACTGAGGCAGGCAAAAAACTTTTTTTTTATGTGATTCGATTTGTCAATCCCTATACCGGTCGTCTGGGTGCCCAGATCAGTGTCTTTGAACAGGGATATGCGGAAGTCATTTTACAAGACAGAAAGAGAAACAGAAATCATCTTGATTCTGTTCATGCTGTTGCCTTGGTCAATCTTGGGGAGTTCACCAGCGGGATAGTCGTCCTGGGCTCTCTTGATGATACAACACGGGGCATTGTGACCCATATCTCAGCAGAATTTGTTAAAAAGGCAAGAGGTACTTTGACATCTGTATGCAGGTGTGATATTCCCATAATCGACAAAGAAACAGAACTGCTTGTAGAAGCAAATATTTTTAATTCAGAAAAAGAACTCGTATGCAAGGTGGATGTCACATGGAAGTTGGGACGGACAGTATGAACAGGTTCTTGATGGATACCGGAGTAGAGTTTCCCATTATCGGCGGACCGATGTACCCGTGTTCCAATCCGGAACTGGTCGCTGCTGTGTCAGAAGCGGGGGGAATAGGGATCATTCAGCCAATTTCTTTGACCTATGTCCATGGTTATGATTTTCGAGAAGGACTTATATATATCAAGAGTCTTACTTCAAAACCAGTCGGTATGAATGTGCTCATAGAGAAGAGTTCTTTTAAATATCAGCAACGGATGAAGGAATGGATAGTCATCGCGTTGGATGAAGGGGTGCGTTTTTTTATAACATCCCTCGGCAAGCCTGACTGGGTAGTTAAACAGGTCCATCCTTACGGTGCCAAAGTCTATCATGATGTAACAGAGATGAAGTGGGCTAGAGTCGCTTTAGACGCAAAGGTCGACGGACTTGTCTGTGTCAATTCCTTGGCAGGCGGGCATGCAGGCAATGAAGGGCCAAAAGAGTTATTGGATTCGCTTAAGGATCTGGGACTGCCTTTGGTCTGTGCCGGAGGCGTAAGTGATCATGAGGGCTATAAGCAGATGCGAAATCTGGGATATGAGGCAGT
>JBFEIF010000122.1:0-5874 GCA_041553795.1 Sulfurimonadaceae bacterium | reverse complement strand
CAAAGCCGATAGTTTTGTTAAAATTTATTTTATTAATTATAATTATATTAAGTTAAGTATTTAAGGCTATGGGTTATAAAATGGAGTATACAAAATCTCGTTTAAAAAGGTTTCCCATGCGACGTTTATTGATGTTAATCAGCCTTATGCTGGTCAGTATAGTCCCGAGTATGTATGCAATGCCTGCCTTCGCACGTCAGATGGGGGCTTCTTGCAATACCTGCCATTCCCAAAACGGTTATCCCGCCTTGAACAAGTTTGGTCGGCAGTTCAAGGCAAGTGGTTATACCATGATGGGAAAACAAGGACTTATAGAAGATCCCAATCAAAAAGACTTTTTTTCTCTGCCTGAGACGCTGAATGTCTCTTTCGTAGTCAAGGTAAGAGCAATTGACGGTGATGATGAACGAAAGACATTAGAATTTCCGGACGAGGCAGCTGTCGTTATCGGAGGACGTGTTGCTGAGCATGTAGGGACTTTTGTGGAAGTCGGATACAACAGTACGGATGATACCTTTGGGCTTGCAAATTTTAAACTTCCGATTACCTACGCGGTTGAGGGAAATACCTTTGGTGCTGTTCCATATAGGACTGATGGATTTGGCCCCTCAGCCTCATTTGAGGTCTTGAACACAGGTGCGGTCAGAAACATGAGAATATTGGAAGAGAGAAAGATAGTCTCTGCCCAGCAGTATATCGGTACAGCGACCTTAGCTGAAGGTCTGGGGCTTTATCATTATAATGATCTTTACAATCTGGTCTATTCTGCATGGGTCCCGGTCAACGGAACGGTCAAAGACTATTCTCCTGCGCATTATGCCAGAGCAGTTATCACACCGACAGTAGGCAAATGGGATATGGGCTTTGGCGGACAGCTTTGGTGGGGAACGGCTAAGTATGACGATGATGATGATGTACTAACGCCAAGGCTTGAAAAAAAGACAGATGCCTATGCCTTTGACTTCCAGGCTGCAGGAGATATAAGTGAGGTGCCCGTAAGCTTCTTTGCTACCTATGCCCGCGCTAAAAATGATGCCGACTCTTTGTATAACACGGGGGTGGATGATATGTCGGCCGCAACATTTTTGACAGAAGTGGCTGTTATCCCTTCTGTCATGATGGTATCCGCAGGCTATAGAGCAGCAGACAATGGACAGGCTGCCGACACTTCTGATGATGCTGCAATCGCAGGAGTCAAGTACTTTTTTAAGGAAAATGTAGAAATCCAGCTTGATTATTCACATCATATCGACCTTGCTACCAATAAAAATCAGGTCCTGTTGATGCTATATGCGGCGTTTTAGCCCTTTGTCTGTTCTAAAGAATACCGGCACAAATTTTTCAAAACTGGGGGACATGAAAATGATCAGTCCTACCGGGCGAACAAAGCCGTAACAGAGAGTTGAAACATTATGTCTGCAGGTAACCTACTGATTGGAGCTGGGATTATACTGATCATCTTGGGTGTCTTATACAAGCTTGGTCTGTTGAGCTGGTTTGGAAACCTTCCGGGTGATATCAAGTATGAGGGGGAATATACCCGTATCTATTTCCCTATTGTGACGATGATCCTTATCTATATCGTCTTCTCGTTTTTGCTGAGTTTTTTCAAGAAGTAGCGCTCCTTACCTCTTTTTGTTATACAAAAACCCTAAGACTTTTCATATTTAAATCGCAGTATTATTGATAATAGCGATTAACTTCTGTAAGGAGTTGAAGATGTTAGGTCTGGATTTTTGGTTTTATTATATTGCTTACGCATTTTTATTGACCTATCTCGTTTTGGGGTTTATTATCTCGTTTGAGGTGACAGCTGCGATGAGCGGCGGGCGTTTTGCTTTAAAGTGGCTCCGGGAACACTTTTCGTATGAAGAGTTTTATTGGTCAGTCATTATTTTTTATCCTATGTTACGGCTTGCCTACTTTTTTTTGGAGTACATCCCTTCAGTTTTTACACACGAGATACGCTGTCAGTTTAATTTAGACTCTCTTTTCGATGACTTGTTTAATTATAAATAAGTTAATATGATATAATTTAAACATTATCAGAAAATCGAGGAGTTCCCTATCGAAACTGTAAAAGACATCGAGATCGCATGGCCCAGTGCAGATGCAGTACGTTTGGCCAACGCTATTTACCATACTTATAAAGTCGATGAATATAAAGATCCTGAGTTGGAAGTACCGATAGCGACGGTTTGCAAGATGTTCAACCAAGAGTGTACTCCTGATTCTGCAAACTATGTGGCAAAACTGCTTGACGAGATACTGGATGAGCCCGTTGCGGTCATCAATAAAGTGCTTGACCGTAAACTTATCAAATGGCAGACTTATGATCTTTTCACACTCTTGCAGCCGGTGCAGATGAGTGGCGGCATGATCAAACTAAGGATCAATCTTGACTATCTTAGAATCACAAAAGAGTTTGTAGTCAATCCTTTTCTCGAATTTTAATCCCCTTTTTATTGGAACTTCATGGCAAAATATATTATTTTAGATACTGAGACAACAGGTACAGGTGAAAACGACAAGATCATTCAATTAGGCTATATGGTCTTAGGCAAACCAAGCGAAAAAGTCGAAGTATATAATGAGTTTTGTTCGTGTGATATACCGATAAGCCTGGGCGCGATGGAGACACATCATATTACACCGGAGATGATCGAGGGGAAACCTGTGTGTACAGACATGCAGGCCTATAAACGTCTGGTCGAGCTTAACTCCGGGGATAACTATATGATCATCCATAATGCACCTTTTGATCTCGGGATGCTTGAAAAAGAGGGTTTTAAAAACCAGATGCAGCTTATCGATACTCTTCGCTGTGCAAAGCATCTTTATATGGATCAGGACTTTCACAGACTCCAGTACCTTCGCTATTCTCTTGACCTGTACAAAGATGAGGAAGAAGAGGCACAAAGACTGGGTGTTGTCATCAAGGCACACGATGCTATCGGCGATGTGCTTATCTTGAAACTCTTCATGTCCGCACTGGCGAAGAAAGTCAAGGCTGCCTATCCTGATGCGAATCCGATGCAAAAGCTTGTTGAACTGACAAAAGAGCCGGTCTATCTGAATAAACCTTTGCGTTTCGGAAAGAACAAGGGCAAGACGATAGAAGAACTCGTCATCAGTGACAGAGGCTATATCGACTGGATGCGAAAGAACATGGACCTTGACGAGGATATGCAGTACACGATCAAACGTGCTCTTGGCGAGATCTAGTAAGAGCGTGTTATAGACCCTTTTTTGTATATGCTCTTTTCTTAGCGTTGAAGAGATAGATGGTTTAAGACGACTCATCGGCTCTAATTCCGGGGCTATTTTACTTCATTGCACTCTGTGTCACTCTCTATGGCACGTCTTTTTGACTTTTCTCATCCGTTTCATAAAGCTCGACATTATAGATATTCTCTTTATAGCTGGCACAATAAACAGGTCATTAAGAAGCGGTCTTTTATACACTTTTGCTACAATGCGTTAATTTAAAAGAGAGTGTGCGCCTTGGATGACCTGAAAGAGATAAAAAGAGTTCTGGATAACGGTGATAATGTCTTCTTGACGGGCGGAGCCGGGGTCGGTAAAAGCTTTTTACTCAGAGCTTTGATCGCTCAATATGAGCTTGAAGGCAAGAAGATAGCCAAGCTTGCTTCAACGGGCATGGCGGCTGCTTTGATAGCGGGACAGACCCTTCACAGCTTTTTTGCCCTTGGGATCTGTTCACACTCATTTGATCTGGAACGTGCGGGTAAGGTCAACATCGATAAAAAGCTCTCTAGACTTTTGAAACAGATCGATCTTATTATCATCGATGAGATATCCATGGTCAGTTCGGGCGTGATGGACATGATCCGGCTTCGACTTTTGCAGGCAGAATCAAAGGCCCAACTTATCGTCAGCGGAGACTTTCTGCAGCTTCCTCCTGTGATCCGTGAATCTGAAAGACGCCATTTTATGATGAACAATCCGGATATTCCGATTTCACGTATCTATGGCTTTGCTTTTGAGGCAGAGTCATGGAAGCGTTTTGATTTTGTCACCTGCAACCTGACAGAAGCCAAACGGAGCAGCGATACGCTCTTTGTACATATTCTGGACAAGATACGCCACGGTATAAAAGACGATGAGGTACTGGATTATATTCATGGGCTTATCCGTCCTATGCCTTCGGATATGCAGACACATACTCTGCTTTTTGGAAAGAATGCTTCCGTTGACAGACACAATGCCAAAGAGCTCAAAGAACTTGAAGGGGATCTTTATGATTTTGAGACGAGGGTCGAGAGCTATGATAAGAGCGTCAAAGACAATGAGATAGAACGGTTCATGAATGATTCTCGTCTGCCAAGATCTCTGGAGTTGAAGATAGGTGCGCCTGTACTCTTCATGCGAAACTCATGGAACTACTTTAACGGGGAGAAGGGTGTCATAGCACGCATCAACGAAGAGGAGAACTTTATCCATGTGCTAAAGGACAATGGCAAGCTTGTTCGTGTGGAGCGGGAACGATACTCGAAAAAGCAGTGGAAAGAACAGCTCATAGAAGGAAAGAAGCAGGAGATAGAGGTAAGCCGGTTTGACCTTTTCCAGTACCCTCTGAGCCTTGCCTATGCTATCACTATTCATAAGTCTCAAGGGATGAGTCTTTTGGACCTTGTTATCGATCTGGATGAGATCTTCGCCCCTTCACAGTTCTATGTCGGTCTTTCGCGGGCTATCTCGCCTCAAAGACTGTCACTCTTGCCGACAAGACGTCCTATTGAGAGTTTTATTTATGCTTCGCCAAGTGCAATAGCGTTTTATACACGATAGCCTTGAGGGTTATTAAATGATCCCGATAGTCTTTTACCTCTCCATCCTTTTTTATTTGAATATAAATCATCCTAAAACAGTCATAAAAAAAACCTTCTCCATTGATTTAGTGCAGATCTGTACTAAATTAAAATGATTTCACTTGATATTGGTTGATTAGATAATCTTATGTGACAAACCGGTGACAAATTTAAAAACTATGTGTAAATAGTATATGCAAAAAAAATTCAAAACTTAGTGTGATAAAAATGTATATGAACTATTTTTTCTTTCGAAATACCTAAAAATAGGGATTTGTTGAATAAAACATGTGATAAAAAAGTGATAATTAATCTCAACAAATAATCACTATAAGATAAGATTAGATTATGTTTAAATTCACTTAAGCTTGTGACTGTTACCATTGTTCACTTTAACATCAATGTTAATACACATCTTATCTTAAAAGGGTCTCATATGGCATTATCTCGCAGAAGTGCATTAAAGTTATCAGGCGTAGCGGCGGCAGCAATCGCAGTGGCAGGTTGTACATCAAAGTCTTCTCCGGAAGCACAAGCACCTAAAGCAGCAGCAAAAGTAGGTGTAGGCAGCAAGGCTGCTATCGGCGATGCCAAAGGTCCTCGCGTTGTCGTTGTAGGTGGCGGATGGTCAGGTCTCAGTGTCGCTAAATATACGAAAAAGTTTGCGCCTAACGCAGATGTCGTTTTGATCGAACAGCGCAAGAGTTTTATGTCGGGACCGGTGAGCAATCTTTGGATAGTCGGTGCGATAAACCTTGAGTTCATCTCGCATGATTATCTTAAAGCGGCACGTGAAAACAAATACACCTATTTCAATGCAACAGTTGTCGGTGTTGACAAGACTAACAAGGTCGTCCAGACAAGTGAGGGTGATATGAGCTACGATTACCTTGTATTGGCACCGGGTATTGATTATGATTATTCTGGCTGGACAACTGATCCGGTTGAAGAACTTCGTTTAAAAACTGAATATCCTGCAGGTTTTATACCTGGTTCAGAAACGATGACCCTAAAGTCTAAACTAGAAAACTTTGAAGGCGGT
>JBFEIF010000121.1:0-5897 GCA_041553795.1 Sulfurimonadaceae bacterium | reverse complement strand
TTGCATCATAGAAGAGTCTTGCCTTTTGCAAAGCGGCCTTCTGACCTATCTCCTGATTGGCATACTTTGTCTCAAGCTCATCGTATTCAGCCAGCAAGGCTGTTTTATTGGCATCTTCAGGCACATAGAAGAGTGCATCCAGCGCTTCTTGGACTTCGGCACTGTAATCGCTGTCACCATAGGTACTTTGATAACGTTTCAGAGCCTTATAGGCAGCCGGCTTATCATCTGTCTCACTCAGCCATACACCGATGTCTTTGATCATACTTTCATAGTTCTCATCACCTTGAGAAAGCTCATCTGTGATCGCCGTAAGGATACCGGCAGCTGTCTTTTGATACTTTCTGTTCGCAAAGCTTCTGGCCATATCATAGTTATCATTGATATTATGCAGCAGATATTTACCGTTTCCTTCGATGATCTTTTCAAACAGCTGGGATGCTTTTTCAACATTCCCTTTGTCAAGGTTCAACTTTGCCAGACGGATCGCCGCCATGGATGCGATCTCGACATCCTGCGTCATATAGAGCGCTTTCTCAAAGTAGCTTTCCGACTCGCGCATCTTCCCGCTGGAGAGGAACTGATCGCCCAAGAAGACCATCCCCAAGGCGGCATACTTCGAATCAGGGAACTCTTTGAAAAGCCGCTCGTAGAAGTAGGTCCCGTCTGCCTGAAGTCCGACACTTGAATAGGCATTTGCCGTATAGGCAAGTACTTCTGCCATGTTCTCATCATCAGAATATTCACGGATAAACTCTTTTGAGACTTCTATCAGAGCTTCATTTTCATCTGTCTTGTGAAGGCCCCGCATCTTGTATAAAAGCAGTTCAGCCTTGAATATTGTCTGCGGATAACGCATAAACAGTTCATCCACATCCTTGGCAAGTTGATCGTAGTTGCCTGCCTCGTACGCACTCTTGATACTCATATACTCTGTCACGTCCTGTACCCTGTCCAAACGTATCGGCATGCCTGAGATATCAAGGGCTCCTACTGAAGGAAGCCTGACTTCCTTCATCTCGAGTGGAAAATTCAACCCTATAGGAGGCGTTGACACGGGTTTTATCAAAGGAAGCTCATGCGTATAGCCGATAAGCATCCAGTGCTTTGACTCGGTATGCTCTTGGGCCTGATAGATATTTCCCTCTTCATACAGCCTGTGGCCGATTGGTATGAGTCTAAGCTTCTTCAGCGGCCGTATACGGATATAATATTTTTTATTGGCTGCGAAGGAGTCGATCTTGAAAAAGTTTGTCTGCATCGCATCAAACTTCTCTTTTGGCTCCCGCGGGAAAATACACTGAACTTCGGTCACGACATCAAACTCATCACTCTTGGACAGACATCTAAAAGGGAGATCTTCTTTGATATGCACAGTAGAATAGTTTTCACCGGCTTCTTTACCGACATTCACAGATAGGGTCAGAGCAAAGGCAGTGAAAAAGAGAGAAGAGAGAGGAAAGAGCAAGAGCATTAATCTTAATAGCAAATTTCTTTCCCTCGAACCCACCAAAGACGGGGTAATGTCTTAATACCCGCTATTGTACACCATTTTAGCGATAAATTCCAGTAATGTACTTACGGCTATTACTGAGGCGCATCTTTCGCCTCTGGCGCTCAGCTTATTATTGCAATCTCTCCGCTACAAGTTCATTGACCACCTGCGGGTTGGCCTTGCCTCCGGTAGCTTTGAGGACTTGGCCGACAAAGAAGCCCAGGAGTTTGGTATTGCCTTCTTTGAACTTGGTCACATTATCCGGGTTCTTTGCCATCACCTCATCAATGATCGGGATGATCTTGGAAGGGTCGCTGATCTGCACAAGCCCTTGAGCTTCGACGATCTGTTCCGGCTCTTCTCCGCTCTTGACCATCTCTTCAAATACCTGTTTGGCAATTTTATTGGAGATCGTCTCATCATCAAGCATCTTAACCAGTCCTGCTATCTGTTTTGCCGTGAACTTAAACTCAGATACCGGCATCTGCTTTAACTCTCTGGCCACCTCGTTTGTCACGATATTAGCCAGGTTTACAGGGCTGTTAAGCACAGCCAGGGACTCTTCATAAAACGACGACAGCTGAGCATCGCGCGCCAGCGTGTTGGCGACTTCGCTGTTCAGTCCCAACTCACTTGTATACTTGTCAAAGCGTGCCTGTTCGCTCTCGCTCATAGGTGCCACTTCGCCGTCTACCTGTACTTTTTTAGCCTGAGGCTTAGGTTCGCTCTCAGGGGCTTTTTTCTTTTTGCCCCAAGAGTCTTTCAGACCGACTATTTTGTTAAATACAGGTCTTTCATCCGTGTAGTCAACAGGATCGGCATAGAAGTAACCCTGTCTTTCAAACTGGAATCTCTCATCAGGTCTATCCGTGATCACCGCCGGTTCGATAAGGGCATCTTTGATAACCTGTAAAGAGTCCGGATTGAGGTCTTCTAATCCTTCTGGTGATTCTGAAGAGTAGAGTCTGTCGTAAAGTCTGACTTCTACCGTTTTAGTCGTCTTGGCATCTACCCACTGAATGGCACTTTTGACTTTGATACCGCTGCTGTCTTCTGCGCCGCTTTTGGATTCAGGGTAATACTCCGCTTTGATCTCTATGATCTTGCCCTCAGCGTCTTTGATCACTTCCTTGCAGGTGATGATGTAACCGTGTCGCAGTCGCACGCCTTGTTCAGGAGTAAGACGGAAGTAGTCTTTTGGAGCATCCTCCATAAAGTCATCACGCTCGATGTAGATATCTCTTGAAAAAGGTATCTTTCGTGAACCCTCTTTAGGGACATCATGCGGGTAATAAGGAGCATCGATCTCTTCACTTCCCTCATAGTTTTCAATCGTTACCTTGAGCGGGTCAAGCACCGCCAGCACACGCGGTACTTTTGTATTGAGATCATCCCGTATAGAAAACTCAAGCTGCGCGACATCCACCATCGAATTTGCTTTTGCGATACCTATCTGATCACAGAAGTTTAAAATAGACTCGGGCGTATACCCTCTTCTTTTATATCCGGCAATAGTAGGAAGCCGTGGATCATCCCATCCGCTTACCAGACCCCCTTCGACCAGTTCCAAAAGCTTTCGTTTACTCATGACCGTATAGTTGATGCCAAGCCGTGCAAACTCATGCTGGTAAGGACGTACGGCATTCAGACCAAGAGTATCCAGCACCCAGTCATAGATATCTCGGTTGTTCTCAAACTCCAGCGTACAGATAGAGTGGGACACCCCTTCGATATAGTCAGACAGACAGTGGGCAAAGTCATACAAGGGGTAGACACACCATTCGTCCCCCGCTCTGAAGTGATGGGCGTGTCTGATACGGTATAAGATCGGATCTCTCATCTTCATATTGGCAGCTGCCATGTCGATCTTCGCTCTTAGTACATGTTCGCCGTCTTTAAACTCGCCGTTTTTCATTCTTTCAAAAAGGTCCAGGTTCTCTTCGATGCTGCGCTCGCCAAATCTGCTGCGTTTTCCCGGCTCTGTGACACTCCCGCGAAGTTCACGCATCTCTTCTTCGTTGACACTGTCGACATAGGCCTTGCCCATCTTGATAAGCTCGACTGCGTACTCGTATATCTTCGGGAAGTAATCAGAAGTAAAGCGGACACTGTCATCCCACTCGAACCCAAGCCAATGTACAGCATCTTTGAGAGCCTCAACGTATTTCGTGTCTTCTGTAGTCGGATTGGTATCGTCCATTCTCAGGTTACAGTGGCCATGATAGTCGTTTGCGATACCAAAGTTTATACAGATAGATTTAGCGTGTCCAATATGGGGAAAGCCATTAGGCTCCGGAGGAAATCGCGTGACGACCTCTTTATACTTACCTGCTTTTAAATCCGCTTCAACGATTGTACGTAAAAAATCTTTGCTCTCGCTCATTATGATTAAACCTTTTCTAAAGAAACTTCGTTTTGATTTTGAAACTCTTATAAGTGCCGTATTCTATCAAAATTGTGCTTATTGCATCTTTGATAAAACCTTTATCTTGAGATGATCACCGGGGATAAGAGCTAAGGCTCATCTCACAAGAATCGGCTTTTTTATACTATGGATTCATGCACCAGAGTGTTTTTAAACACCAACAAGTTATACTTCCGCAATTAAAAAGATTCCAATGAAAAACGCCATCGTGCTGCGGTAAAAGGATAAGACTGATGAAACACTTTGACGCTATTGTCAAGCACATGATAAACAAACACAAAGACCCCAATACACAATACTCGCCGACGCAGATGTTCGAGTCTGCAAATGAGTTGAGTTTTGCCATCGCCAGACTTATGGACGCACAATACACCTTTCTTGGTGATACCTTTGAGAATGATGCCATCACTCCCGAACTGTCTGCCCTGTGGTTGAGCATCCGAGATGAGATGCCGATTCAGACGGCCAGCGACCTTGCCCTGTGCATCATTAAAAACACCCCCTTCAGCAATACACAGGAGCAGACCGAGGAGATCAAAGACCTCTTCTACACGACACTGCACACTTTCACCGACAATGCAGACTTGGCACAGGCATTCACTGATACCTTCTTTGGCGAAATCGAATCTAAAAAGCTTAACATGAAGGCATTCTAGTTACTCAAAGCCTCTCTAAGTAAAATCTGCAAAAGCCTAAGATTAGGCAAAAGCAGTCATTCCCCTTTAGATCTCTAGCTTTATTTTTTTATTGGGATGTTTAGCTAGAATTCGCGCATGAATAAAAAACAATTTGCTATTTTAAGTATCGGAAACACATCCAACAAAGATGAAGGTATTGCTTTATACACAAGTAAATACCTGGAGTCTAACTACAGTTTTTCCCCAAGCGTGGATATCATCCATGGCGGTATTGAGGGAATGAGTCTACTGGACCTTTTCATGGAATACAAGGAAATCCTTGTCCTTGATGTCATAGGCATTGAGGACACTCCGGGTTCACTTTACCATTTTCCTATGTCAAAGTTCCGTGCCTTGGGTACGCATGACAGTGCCGATGAGACAAGTGTATTAGAGTGTCTGAACATGCTGGAAAACAGAAAAGAGACCCTTCCGGAAGTCAGTCTTCTTGCCATCGTTCCGGACAGCCTTGATAAAGAGGTAGGTCTGAGCCCTATTCTTCATCACGCCTTTGAAGCCTATCAGCTGATGATCGTAAAGACGCTTGAGGACAAAGGATTTAGTGCTGAAGAAAAAGCTGAAAAACAAACGCTAGACAGCGTGATAGAGAGTTTTGTCAGTTAATGTTTAAAGCAGGGATTCACTCCCCGTGGTGCATATAAGGATACCGACATGAACAGAAAAGACAAGATCCAAAAGCTGCACGATAAACGTCTAAAGCGTTACCGTGCAAAGACAAAGACTTCTTCCAAGCCACCTTATATCTCTAAGGCTGATAGAGCCAAGGCAGAAGCAGAGTCTAGTCCTGAAAAAGAGTAGATCACTTTAGGCATCTGACCTCTATTTAGCTACTTATAATGAAAATCACCAAATTAACTTTCTACAGATTTAAACTAACGTTTATATTCATAAATACATTCAAAGCATTTATTTATGTGTAACGATTTGTTATGACAAACATCTTTATTGTTACATTGTTGCTTCTCTATCATGGTCTATACCAATCAACTAAGTGTTGAATATGAATTGGAGCATTCTCGACTTCTTCTTTAAATATTATATTATCAGATTCGAAAAAAGTTCTCCAATAGTCCAGTTGATCATCAAATAGCACATTATCTGTCGAACATTTTCCTTTATAATAAATAGTTAGATATAAAAGGAAAATAGTGAGAATTGAAGAGTTAACTTTCTTTAGGTATCTGGCTGCGGCTATCGTAGTTATTTTTCATTACGGTCGTGAAGCTACTGGTCTTACAGGTGCACTAACTTCTGGACCGCAAATGGTCACATTTTTCTT
>JBFEIF010000120.1:0-6242 GCA_041553795.1 Sulfurimonadaceae bacterium | reverse complement strand
TTAACGTTAGAATTCTTCGGTCAATTATTTGGTTTTAAACTCAGAGTAAAATATGAAACCGAGAATATGAAACAAATCAAGGGTAAAAAATGATTACAATCATCAAAAGAAATGGACGAAGTGAGCCTTTGGACATAACAAAAATACAAAAGTACACGGCAGCTTCTGTTCAGGGACTAAGCGGTGTAAGTCAAAGTGAACTGGAAGTCGATGCGCAGATCATGTTCCGTGATGGTATCACATCAAAAGAGATCCAGCAAGCCTTGATCAAAACAGCTGTAGACAAGATCGATATCGATGCCCCAAACTGGACCTTTGTCGCATCCCGTCTATTCCTTTATAACCTTTATCATTCTGTCAATCATTTCACCGGTTACTGCAAACTGGAAAAATACTTTGAACGCGGCGAAAAAGAGGGACGTCTGCTTCTTGGTCTTCGTGATATGTATGACCTTGACGACTTGGACAAATACATCAAACCTGAACGCGATCTCCAGTTCAACTATCTTGGTGTAAAGACCTTATATGACAGATACCTGATCAAAGATAGAAACAATAACCCTATTGAACTTCCTCAGCATATGTTCATGGGTATTGCCATGTTCCTTGCGCAGCGTGAAGAAGACAAGCAAGGATGGGCCAAAAAGTTCTATGATATGATCTCTACCTTTGAAGTCATGTTGGCAACACCTACCCTATCTAATGCGCGTACACCTAGACACCAGCTATCATCATGCTACATCGGTTCTACTCCTGACAATATCGAAGGTATCTTCGATGCTTATCAAGAGATGGCGATGCTTTCCAAGTTTGGCGGCGGTATCGGCTGGGACTGGACACAGGTCCGCTCGATCGGTTCATATATCGATGGTCACAAAAATGCAGCAGGCGGCACCATCCCATTCCTAAAGATCACCAACGATGTTGCTATCGCCGTTGACCAGCTTGGAACACGTAAAGGTGCTATCGCTGTCTATCTTGAACCATGGCACATGGATATTAATGACTTCCTGGACTTGAAGAAAAACTCAGGTGAAGAGCGTCGCCGTGCGCACGACCTCTTCCCATCTCTCTGGATCAACGACCTTTTCATGAAGCGTGTCCAAGACGACAGTATCTGGACGCTGTTTGATCCGTACCAGACAAAAGAACTTACACTCCTTCATGGAGATGAGTTTGAAAAACGTTATATCGAGTTAGAGAACGATGATGATATCATCAAAGAGCGTATCAAAGCAAAAGACCTGTGGAAGAAGATCCTGACCTCTTATTTTGAATCAGGTTCACCGTTCTTATGTTTTAAAGACAATGCTAACCGTGCTAACCCGAATGACCATTATGGTGTTATCCGTAGTTCAAACCTTTGTACAGAGATATTCCAGAACACAAACCCGAATACCTACAAGATAAAATTCAAGTTTGAAGACGGAAGCTATATCTCCTATGATGAAGATGAGATGGTGCGTGTGGACAGTGGCATCGAGAAGACTGCCAGCAAAGTCACTGCACTGGATTCAATAGGCGGCAGAGAGATCTTTATTGTGGAAAAAGAGAGAATAGACGGCGATACCGCTGTTTGTAATCTTGCCTCTGTCAATCTATCCCGTATCAATACAAAAGAAGACATCGAACGTATCGTCCCGATCGCCATGCGTGCCCTCGATAATGTCATCGATCTGAACTTCTATCCGATCGAAAAAGTAAAACGTACCAATCTCAAGAGCCGTTCAGTCGGACTAGGTGTCATGGGTGAAGCGCAGATGCTTGCAGAGCAGGGCATTGCATGGGGAACACAGGAACATTTTGACAAGATCGATGAAGTGATGGAAGCGATATCTTACAATGCTATCAATGCATCAAGCGACAATGCTAAAGAAAAGGGATCTTATCCTGAATTCGAAGGCTCAAAATGGAGCCGTGGTATTATGCCGATGGACCATGCCAATGCAGAAGTCATCAACCTTGTAGATAGAGGCGGATTGTTTGCATCCAATTACGACTGGGATGAGCTTCGTCAGAAAGTAAAGACACAGGGTATGCGTAACGGTTATCTGATGGCAATCGCACCGACATCATCGATCTCGATCCTTACAGGTACGACCCAAGCTATCGAACCTGTCTATAAGCGTAAATGGTTTGAAGAAAACTTGTCAGGTCTCATACCGGTTGTCGCACCTAAGCTGTCGCCTGACACATGGTCATACTATACACCGGCTTACGATCTTAACCAGACCATCCTTATCAAGGCTGCTTCGATCCGTCAAAAGTGGATCGATCAGGGACAAAGTCTTAACATCTTTATCTCTTTGGACAAAGCAAGCGGTAAATACCTTAATGAGATCTATATGCTGGCCTGGAAACTCGGACTTAAATCGACGTACTACCTAAGAAGTCAATCACCTGAATCAAGCAATGATGTAGAAGATCGCTCAATGGAATGTGTAGGCTGCCAATAGGCCTTACATCCCAAGGTCTATCTTAACTTTCGACTCGCTCTTTTCAAAACTCTCTACTTCTATCAAGGAAATCCATGAAACCCCTCTCTAAAAATGATGTAAAAGCCTTTCTGGAACGATTTGACAATATGTCAGGAGGAGAGCTGATCTCATTGGAGATATTATCCCCTACAGCCTTTAAAATAGCGCTGACGGTCCAAGACAAGAACCGTGGTTATGACTGGGTCGACCTGAACTTTGAACTACATGGCGTTAGTGATGCAAAACTATTGGATGATAAAGCACTGAAAGCTGTCGATATGCAGGAGGGCGGAAACATTTCTTTTACCGATGAGGGAATAGAGATAGGCTTTGGATCTTCCGAGTATCTCGCCTCGCCTCTTCATCTATGTGCAGAAACTGTAAAGTTTGAAGAAACAGATTTTAGCCTCTGATCTACAATAACCAGAGCATTCCTAAAGATTTATACTATCTGAAGAAGTTCTATTCCTGCTGATGCGGCAGGTGAGTTTTACGAATATCGTGGGAGTTCGTAAATTTACTCTGACTCGGAGAAAAATCAGATCTTTTTATATAGACCATTAACATCTGACGCGCTTCTTTAGCCGTTATCAACCCATCTTTGAGTGCAGATTTGATCATAGATTCATTTAATTCTTGACTCTTATTCATACTGTCTCCTTTTTTATCTATCAATACTAAAAGTTAAAAGTGTGAGAATAGTGAACTTACAGGGATGCCTTGTACTTATTGATGATTTTATCTATGACACCGCTTTCTTTTAAAGCGACTATAGCCGAGTTGAGCTTCTCCAAAGAGATATTTATATCTTTTCTAAATGCACAATGCAAAGGCTGTTTCTCTAGTGCCTTGTTCGATACGACAAAGATATCTTCAACATTCTTCTTTTGAATACAATGGCCGACAGCAAGTTTGGTATCAACAACAGCATCTATGACACCAAAACGGAGCTGGTTGATATTATTGGTAAGTTTCTTGTTTTCTACACGCTCTATAGACTTGTTGTTAAAATATGGGTTAAGAAGGGGATAAGAATGTGCCTGGATCGTACCGACTTTGTGACCATAAAGCGAACTGATGCTTTGAAGACTTTTTGCATCTTCTTTTCGTACTATAAGAACATCTTCCTCTTCATACAAGGAGTTTGACCAGAGGTAATCATCCGAGTTGGCAAAATCGTCTGGATTGATAAGACACCTACCATCGATCGTTCCGGCCTTCATCTCTTCATCCTGATTACGCTTTGAGACTAGTACATACTCCATCTTGATACCACTTTGCTTAGAAAGTGCATCCATAAGCTCTTTTAAGACACCTCCGGTTAATTCACGTTTATCAATAAACACATAAGGCTCCGAACTACTTCTACTGAACGATATCTTCAGGACCTCGGCGCACAAAAAACTCGATAGAGCCATAATAAACATTAGCGACTTCATCAGTATACTCCTTAATCTTTTATAATATTGAATAACAATTTTAGTGTATTATCGATAAGGAAATGAAGGGTAAAAAAAGTCAAATAAAAATTATAAACAAAGAAGCAGTCTAGTCAATAAATATCAAAATAAGTTATGCGGAAACAACAAAAAAAAATCAACTTAAAAATGTTAAACCCAAGGAATAGGAGCTTTTAGCGGCATAAAAAGTTAAAATAAAAATAGTCTAAAACGACACTCTTAATTCAAAGCTTTTGGCATTGTAAACCAGCAAACATAGATCAAGTTTAGCAAGCGGAATTGGAAGCCGCGCTGTTCCAGATTCTTAATAGTAAAATCTAAAAACGTTAAATATATCTATGGAGCCCTATGTAGTCACATCGACAACAGCGAACACTAATATCGAACTCCCCATACTGGACATGATGACATACTAAAAATATCATCATTGTTCCCATTATACACATTATTATTTTTTCCTTGGATAAATTAAAGTAAAGATTCGCTAGAATTTCAAAAAAATTAGCTAGTCACCAAATGAGTACTGAAAATCTTACTCATAGAGTGTGGAAGCAAAACTCTGGAGCTTTTATGCAAAAAATCAGAAATATCGCCGTTATCGCGCACGTTGACCACGGTAAAACAACTCTTGTTGATGGTCTTTTAGAACAGTCAGGAACCTATGGAGATCACGAAGCACACGAAGAACGTGCGATGGACTCAAACGCACTAGAAAAAGAGCGTGGTATTACGATTCTTTCTAAAAATACTGCTATTCGTTATAAAGACTACAAGATTAACATTATTGACACCCCGGGCCACGCTGACTTCGGTGGAGAAGTTGAACGTGTTCTTAAGATGGTCGATGGTGTACTTGTACTAGTTGATGCTTATGAAGGTGTTATGCCTCAGACTAAGTTTGTTGTTAAGAAGATGCTTGCTCTTGGTAAGAAACCTATTGTTGTTATCAACAAGATCGATAAACCATCTGCTGATCCAGATCGCGTTGTTGACGAGATGTTCGACCTTTTTGCTCAAATGGATGCTACAGATGATCAACAAGACTTCCCGGTTATCTACGCAGCAGCTAGAGATGGTATTGCTAAACTAGACATGAGTGAAGAAGGTGGAGATTTTCAGTGTATCTTTGAAACTATCTTAGAGCACGTTCCTGAACCAGAAGGTTCACCAGACAGTCCAGCTCCAGCTCAGGTCTTTACACTGGATTACGACAACTATGTCGGTAAGATCGGTATTTCACGTATCTTCAACGGTAGACTTAAAAAAGGCGATCAGGTCAAACTTGCAAAGGCTGATGGTGAGTTCGTTAACGGAAAGATCACTAAACTGATCGGTTTCCACGGTCTGAACCGTATGGAGATCCAAGAAGCGGAAGCAGGTGATATCGTTGCAATCGCAGGTATGGAAACAGTTGACGTTGGTGATACTGTTTGTGACCCGGTAAATCCAGTTGCCCTCGACCCAATGCACGTTGAAGAGCCGACTCTTACTGTTGTATTCTCAGTCAATGATTCTCCACTTGCAGGTCAAGAAGGTAAGCACGTTACTTCAAACAAGATCCGTGAGCGTCTTGAAGCAGAGATGACGACTAACGTTGCAATGAAATGTGAGACAGTCGGTGAAGGTAAGTTCAAAGTATCTGGTCGTGGTGAGCTTCAGATCACAGTACTTGCTGAGAACATGCGTCGTGAAGGTTTCGAATTCGGTATCTCTCGTCCAGAAGTTATCGTTAGAGAGATCGAAGGTGTTAAGTGTGAACCATTTGAGCACCTAGTAATCGACGTACCAGAAACTCTTGGAGGAACTGTAATCGAGCGTCTAGGAAAGCGTAAGGCTGAGATGAAGTCTATGGTTCCAATGGGTGTTGGTTTCCAGCGTATCGAATTTGAGATCCCTGCTCGTGGTCTTATCGGTTTCCGTGGTCAGTTCTTGACAGATACTAAAGGTGAAGGTGTAATGAACCACTCATTCTTAGAATTCCGTCCATACTCAGGAACAGTTGAGTCTCGCCAGTATGGAGCATTGATCTCTATGGAAAATGGTGTAGCACTTGCATTCTCGATCTTTAACCTACAAGACCGTGGTGGTATGTTTATTAAACCACAAGATAAAGTATATGAAGGTATGATCATTGGTGAGCATTCACGTTCAAATGACCTTACAGTAAACCCTGTAAAAGGGAAAGCCCAGTCAAATGTACGTTCATCAGGCGCGGATGAAGCGATCAAATTGGTCCCACCACGTGACATGAACCTTGAAAAAGCACTTGAGTGGATCGAAGATGATGAACTTCTTGAGATCACTC
>JBFEIF010000119.1:0-6253 GCA_041553795.1 Sulfurimonadaceae bacterium | reverse complement strand
CATAAGTAAAAACTTATCATTTTATTTTTAAATCCTTTAAAATGCCCATAAAACAGCACTATTAATATATTCTTAAAATTATAATTATTATAAAAACATAGAAATTTTTAAGAAAACTGTGCTAGAATTGTTTCCAGCAAAGCCTGATAAACTAGTTTAAAAGTCAAGCTTTCATTAAGGAGAATAAATGAAGTTAGCAAAAATGAGTTTAGTCGCAGCAATGTTATTAGGTGCAAACCTTTACGCAATCGACAATGTTAAAGTTAACGGTAATGCGAAGCTTTACTATGGCACACAAGACTCTGATGCAGTTGGTGCGCCAGATATGTTTAACAAAGATGCATCTTACGGTGATGCAGCATTAAACTTAGGTCTTACAGCTGATCTTTCTGAAGGTGTATCTACTGGTGTTAGTATGACAGCAGTAACAACGCTTGGTCTTGAAAACAACCTTGTATCTGCAACGTGGTCAAATACTCACAGTGCAAGTGCTTCTCAAGGTGCATCGTATCTTGGTGGTGCACAGCTTCAAGCAGAAGATGAAATGTGGGTTGGTGAAGCATGGATTGCCGGTACTGCCGGTAAGACAACTGCAAAAGTAGGTCGCCAAGCACTTGATACTCCATTAGCGTTTTCTGAGACGTGGGGTATTGACAAGAATACATTTGAAGCAGCGGTACTTATTAACCAAGATATTCCTGATACGACTTTGGTTGCTGCATGGGTTGGAAAGTCTAATGGCTCAGCTGATGACCAAACGGGAATAATCCACTCTGGAGATTTTGCAAATGTTCTAAATGGAACAGTAGGATATACAGCTCAATCAACTAGTTTAAATTCATTTGGTTTAGCTGCAACAGGGTATGTTTCTCAAGGTGCTGAGTTTAATACATTTGGAAAAGACGGTGCTTATGCTGCTGGTTTGATCAATAACTCTTTCAAGCCGTTAACGGCTCAGGCATGGTATTATGATCTTCAAGGTCTTGCAAAAGCATATTGGTTACAAGCTGATATAGAATGTTCTTTAGTAGAGGGTGTGCTAATCGGCGGTCAGTATACAGAGGTTGATCCAGACCTTACAGGTGTCGATGCTTATTTAGGCCTTACAAATGTTGGTCTTACATTGGGTGACGTTAAAAAGACTAGTGCATATTCAGTTATGCTTGGTTATGCTGTGAAAGATGTAGTAACTGTTAAAGCTGCTTACTCTTCAGTTGATGAAGATGGGACGTTGGGTGTTGCTAATGCAGCTACAGGTACTTATGCTACTTCTGGTGGACAGTCTAAACTGTATACTGAGATGTTCTGGACACGTGGTGCCGTAAGTACTCCAGGTGCTGATTCGTATTCTATCACTGCTGAAGGTACTGCAGCAGGTATTGATTTATCAGCAGGTTACTACTTTGCAGATATTGACCTTGCTGGAACAGCTGATGATGTTGAAGTGACTGAAATTGCATTGACTGCAGGTAAATCTTTTGGTCCATTAGATACTAAAGTAGCTGTAATCATGGATGACATTGATGCTGCTGGAACAGTGGATGATGAGAAAGTGACTTCACTTCAAGTTTACCTGACTTACAACTTCTAATCTTAGAAGTCTAAGTCATTCTCACCCTGCCGATAAGGCAGGGTTTTCCTCCTCTGCTTTTCCTCCGCATTAATTATCTATCTACTTTTTTACAATGTTGCTTTTACTATTAACAGGCACATAATGAAGAATCAACTATAAAGCTTATCGGAAATAAAAACCCGTAATGATGAAAGGCCTAGTTTGATATAGAATACAGTTGTATTCTGATGAAAGGGAGTGCTGCTGATAGCAGTATGATTAAAGTAGGTGCCCCATCTGATCTTTTTTGACTTGGAGGTAGTCTTCGTTATAGGCATTGGTCTGTACAATGATAGGAAGTCTCTCAACGATCTCGATAGCTTGAAGCGATTTGATCTTTTCGGGGTTGTTTGTAAGCAGACGGATACGGTCTATCTTGTAGTACTTTAGGATATCATGCACGATCTCGTAGGAACGTGCGTCGGCGGGAAAACCAAGCTGATGGTTCGCTGCTACGGTGTCAAAACCCTTGTCCTGAAGTGCGTAGGCATTGACCTTGTTAAGCAGGCCTATGTTCCGTCCTTCCTGGCGAAGGTAGAGTATCATCCCGCCTTCTCTTGCTATGGTCTCCAGAGCGACGTTCAGCTGGTCTCCGCAGTCACATTTCAATGACCCCAGTGCATCTCCTGTGAGGCATTCGGAATGGACTCGGATAATAGGAGTATCTGAAAGTTTCTCGGTAAATATCACTAAATGTTCTTTATGGTGTTCTTTGAAGGTCTGGATCTTGAAAGTTCCATGCTTTGTGGGTAGATTAGCAACTTCTGATATCTCTAAGGTCATGTTTAACTGCTTTTTGTATATTGGTTTGTTAGAATATATAAATTATTTGACTTTGTGCCGAATAGTGGGACATATACTGGTTTTTCAGTAGCGTTCAATTTAATTTTAACAAGATTATATCATTTTTTTATCAAGGCCTAAAATGTTTCACCGTTTCCGTCGTTTGCGTACAAATCCCCACCTTCAAGATCTGGTAAAAGAGACCTCGGTATCGGTCAACGATTTTATCTATCCGCTTTTTGTCCGTTCGGGTGAAGGGATCAAGACAGAAGTCGCGTCAATGCCGGGTGTCTATCAGATGAGCATCGACGTTGCCGTCCAAGAGTGTGAGACATTGAAGTCTTTGGGGCTCTACTCAATAATCCTCTTCGGTATTCCCGATGTCAAAGACTCTGTTGGTTCGGATGCATTATGTGAACACGGTATCATCGCACAAGCGGTAAGAGCGATCAAAGCGGCACATCCGGACATGTTCGTCGTAACTGACCTCTGCTTTTGCGAATATACCGATCACGGCCACTGCGGCATCATCGATATGGAACGCGAGACAGTGGACAATGACTCGACACTTGAGATCTCAGCGAAACAGGCGCTTGTCCATGCCAAAGCAGGGGTTGACATGATCGCACCGAGCGGGATGATGGACGGTATTATTGAGACGCTGAGAAAAGCGCTTGATGAAGGCGGTTATACTGACCTTCCTATCATGGCCTATTCGACCAAGTTCTCAAGCGGCTATTACGGTCCGTTCAGAGATGTGGCAGAATCGGTACCGAGTTTTGGAAACCGTTCTACTTACCAGATGGATCCGGCGAACCGTATGGAAGCCATAGCGGAGAGTATAGAAGACGAGGCACAGGGTGCAGATATCCTGATGGTCAAACCGGCACTTGCCTATCTTGATATCATCCGTGATATCAAAGAAAACACAACACGTCCTCTGGCAGTGTATAATGTCAGCGGAGAATACGCGATGCTTAAATTTGCAGGCCGCGAAGGACTTATCGATTACGATAGGGTGTTAATGGAAACGATGATCGCTTTTAAAAGAGCAGGGGCCAGTATCATCATCTCATATCATGCGAAAGAAGTAGCTAAACTTTTAGGGAAGTAAATGATACAGATTGTCTTATATTTTTTAAGCCGCTTTACGGTCAAGATCAAAGTGGCTTTTATTATAATCTTTTTGATCTCGGGAGTGCTTTTTTGGAACATCTCCTATTTAAGCGAGACCTTGGAGAAAAGCGAACAGACACATAGGATACTGTTCGCTTTTGAGACAGCACAAAAAGTCAATACCATCTTGTTCAGTCTTCAAAAGGAACGGGCGTACTCCATTGCCATAGCCGAACATGGACAAGACAGAAAGTCTTTGGATACGGTGCGTGAAGAGACCAATGCTCTTTTACAGATGTTCAGTTCCTGCAGAAGGAACCTTGAGCAGATCCCCAGTGAAAAGATCAACAAGAAGATCATTCTTTTGACCAATGAGATAGCCACATTGATGCAGATGCGTATGAAGATAGACAAGGGTCAGGTCGAAGGCGATGAGATCGTACGTTATTACACGGACTCTTTGATCAAACACTTTATCGACCTTATGGCTTTGATGACAGCGAGAATCGAATCGAATGATTTCAATGCCTACTTCAATCTTATCTCTGCGATCGAGTATACCTCTTTGCAGCAGTCTCTCGTTCAGGTCGCTGTGGGACGGGAAGAGGCGTTTGATCAGTTGTGGTATGACCTGATAACCACACAGGACGCAAAGTCTCAGACCTATCTTGACCGGTTTAAGACCTTCGCCGAACCGGGCGTTATCCAAGCCTACTATAAACTTTATTCGACTACCTCTTTTATCCACTTGAACCAGATGTTAGAAGAGCTTAGGTCTCAGCTTGGGCAAAAGGTAAGCGGTATTGATATCAACCTTTGGCTTAAGTATTATGATACTTATATCGAAGATATAAAAGCGGTAGAGAGCCTGAACAGTGCTACGGTCAAAGCCAAGATCGAGAAGCTGATAGAAGAGGATGAGGCAAAGTTCAAAAAAAATATCATCATGTTGGCATTGCCTCTTATCCTGGTCTTGATAATCGCTCTGTTTATCTTTATTGATATAAAGCAGGCGCTTACGACGCTTCTTGATTTTTTAAAGGAGAAAGAGGAGCCGAAACGAAAAGACCAGCTCCTGCTGCTCCAGTCAAAGAGTGAGCTGGGGACTATTTACAGGACCTTGTTTGCCTTTAATGAAAAGATCAAGGAGCAGATCGAGATCATCAAAGACACTTATGAGCTTGATCAGCTAACAGAGATACCTAACAGGAATAAGCTGTTGGATATGATGAACAAGATGCAGAAGTCAGGACATACTTTTACCATCATCTATATTGACATCCACAATTTTTCGCACATCAATGACAGTTTCGGACAAGATATAGGTGACTTCTATCTTAAAGAGACGGCGCAGATACTCAAAGAGATAGCCGGTTCTATCAGTTCAGACAAAAGGCTCGAGACTTCTGTTTTTAGGATGGGCTCGGACGAATTTGTACTTATCTGTTCGCACGCGGAATACATCAATCTTCTTATTGCAAAGTTGAAAGAGTTCTACATCATAGAGCATGAGGGGATAGACATGCCTCTGTCTTTTACCTTTGGTATAGCCAATTCAGATGTGGAGCATTCTGAGTCTTCTCTTTTAACACGGGCGGAGATCGCATCGCGTTATGCGATAAGGACACATAAACGTTTTTCCTATTATGATGAGGATGCTCTATTGGAAAAACGCCATAAGGCCAATCTGGAATGGGTCAAGAAGATTGCGGAGGCCTTTCATGAAGGACTGTTCGCGGTACATTTCCAGCCTATCGCCTCCGTGACAACAAGAGAGGTCGTCAAGTATGAGGTCCTGATTCGTATGTACGACAAAGACAGGGCACTGATGATCTCGCCGGCAGAGTTCCTGGGGGTACTGCAAAACTCAGGACATGAGAAAGAACTGACAAAACTGATCATCAATCAGAGTTTTATGTCTTATGAGAAATGTCAGGTCGACCTTTCTATCAATATGACGCGTGATGATCTTGATGAGGATATGCTCGATTTTCTTATTGCCAAATCCTATAAACACAATATACCGCCGAAATCGATCGTAGTCGAGTTGGTCGAGTCGGAAGAACTGCTTAAAGAAAACTATATGACAATCATCCAAGACATCAAACGTGCAGGCTTTAAAGTCGCTATAGATGATTTTGGTACCGGATATTCAAATTTTGCCTATTTAGCACAGATCAAACCGGATTATATTAAAATTGACGGTTCACTGATAGAGCATATGGATACGAGCGAGCTGGATAGACAGGTAGTCGAAGGTATTTACAATTTTGCGAATAATCTGGGAATAGAAGTTATCGCTGAATATGTGAGTAATGAAAGACTTTACGAAATTGTTAAAGATATTGGGATAGAATATGTTCAAGGTTTCCATATTGGAAATGTGATGAGCTGTGACGAAGTACAGAAATCAAGAGGATTGAAGTGAGACATTTTTTAACACTAAAAGATTATACAAAAGAAGAGATACTTGAAATAGTAGATCTGGGGCTGAAGATAAAAAAAGAGTTCAAAGCCAAGGCTCAGCCTCCTTATCTTAACGGACAGACACTTTCAATGATCTTTGAAAAGAGTTCGACGCGTACACGTGTGAGTTTTGAATCAGGTATCTTCCAGTTAGGCGGGCATGGTCTTTTCCTTTCGAACAACGATATTCAGCTTGGACGCGGTGAACCGGTCAAAGATACGGCCAGAGTCATCTCGAGCATGACAGACATGATCATGATCCGTACCTTCGAGCAT
>JBFEIF010000118.1:0-6330 GCA_041553795.1 Sulfurimonadaceae bacterium | reverse complement strand
GTGTCGTTCAGGGAGTCGGCTTTCGTCCCTTTGTCTATCAGCTTGCCCACCGTTATGGACTCAGCGGCTTTGTGCAGAACAACAATGCTGGTGTACGTATAGAGATAGAAGGCTCTCAAAGCAAGATCGATAGGTTTATGAATTCTATACTCGAGGAGCTTCCTCCTTTGGCCCGCATCGATTCTATGCACAGCAGCGAAGGAAGTGTCACCGGCTGTAAAGCTTTCACAATACTTCCGAGTGAAGAGCAGGCACAAAAGACGGCCTTGATATCACCGGACATCTCTGTTTGCGAAAGATGTCTCTCAGAGATGAATGATCCCTTAAACAGACGTTTTAATTACCCCTTTATCAACTGTACAGATTGCGGTCCGCGCTATAGCATCATGAAGAAGGTCCCCTACGATAGGCCCAATACGAGTATGGATGATTTCCAGATGTGTAAAGCCTGTGCATCCGAGTACGCCGATCCTCATGATCGCCGTTTCCATGCTCAGCCGATAAGCTGTTTTGACTGTGGCCCGAAAGTCTCACTGCTTGATCGTGATGCGAATCTCATGGGCAGGGGATCAGAGGCTGTAGAGATGGCAGTAAAAGCTATTTTAGAGGGAAAAACAGTCGCAATAAAAGGTCTTGGCGGGTTTCATCTGCTGTGTGATGCAACGAATTCTGAAGCCGTATCGCTCTTGCGAGAACGAAAAAACAGACCGGCCAAGCCTTTTGCCCTTATGTTCGGTGATCTTCAAAGTCTGAAGCAATGTGCCCTTGTGTCACCTGAGGAAGAGGCCTATCTTGCATCCAAAGAGAAGCCCATTATCATAACGGCCAAAAGAAAAGGCTCGATAGTCTGCGAAGAAGTCGCACCCAAAATTGAGCGAATCGGCGTCTTTCTTGCCTACACACCTCTGCATCATCTTCTACTCAAGGGTATTGGAAGACCGGTCGTGGCGACCAGTGCCAATCTAAGCAATGAACCTATTATCAGCGATGCCGAGACAATACTCAAAAAGCTCGGACACCTTGTCGACTTTGTTTTGGATCATGACAGGGAGATTGTCAACAGCAGTGACGACAGTGTGATACAGATCGTTTCCGCAAAACCTCTTTTTTTACGTATGGCCAGAGGCTATGCGCCAAAGAGTATGCGCCTGCCTTTTAAAAGTAAAAAAAACATATTGGCGCTTGGTGGCAACCAGAAGAACACGATAAGTCTGATCTTTGGAGATACCCTTATTATGAGCCCTCACATAGGAGATCTGAACTCTATAGAAGCCTTTGAGTACTTTGAACGTACTGTAGAGACCTTTAAGAGGATATATGACTTTACTCCTGAGGTCATAGTCTGTGACAAACACCCTCACTATGAGACGACAAAATGGGCTTACCGACTCAAAGAGAAAGAGGCTTCTTTGTCTCTTCTGGAAGTCCAGCATCATCATGCCCACCTGCTTGCTGCCAAAGCTGAACATCGCCTAAGAGGTAAGGTCTTGGGCTTTGCCTTTGACGGAACCGGTTACGCAGATGACAAGGTGAATAGCGAAGCTAGAGAAGGTGCCATGGGGTGCGGGACAATCTGGGGTGCTGAGGTGATGATTGCGGACGAGTATCACTATGAGCGTCTCTACTCCTTTCGGTCTTTTAGACTGTTAGGAGGAGAGAAGGCTGTGAAGGAGCCGCGCAGAAGCGCTCTGTCCTTGTTATTTGAATACTATACACTTGATGAGGTCTTAGAGCTTAGACGTGATGTTGTGGATCAGTTTTCAAAAGATGAGTTAAAACTATTGCACAAGGCTTGGGAAAAAGGACTTAATGCGCCTTACGCAAGTTCCATGGGCCGGCTTTTTGATGCGATAGCCAGTCTTTGCGGTCTTGTCCATATCTCCAGTTTTGAGGGTGAATGCGGTTTAATAATGGAAGCTCATGTCGATGACACCATCACGCAAAGTTTTGATTTCAGTATCAAAGAGGGTGTCATCGATCTTGAAAAGATGGTGCATGCCATCATCACGATGGAGGATACCCAAGCGATAGTGACGATGTTCTTTAACACCCTCGTCGAGATCATTGCCGAGATCTCAATGGAATATCCGGACCTGCCTCTGTTCTTTTCGGGTGGGGTGTTTCAGAACAGAGTGCTGCTTGAGAAGCTTCAAAAAAGGTTTTTGGGTCTAGAACGTCCTGTCTATTTTCAACACGATTCGGCTGTCAATGACGGCGGGATCTCTTTGGGTCAGGCATGGTTTGCTTTGCATCAGACAGAAAAGAATCAAGAAGTTTAAAATTGGATTTTGTAAAGATGGCCTATAATCTACAATAACACAAAGGCAAGGGTATGGAAGCAGGGTTGATCCTCATTTTTTGGTACGGTGTATTGCATGCATTCGGACCGGACCATCTGAGTGTCATAGCGGACTTTTCTATTGGGAAGAGCCGGCAAAAAAGCATCTTGACTGCCTTGTTGTTTGCAATAGGACATGGCCTTACGCTCTTTCTCTTTGCAAGGATTATGCAGGTCTATACTCTGCCGGCATATATCACAGATTATGGCGACCTGATCTCGGCTTGTGTGATCATGATGATGGGTGTCTATCTGCTTGTCATGGTGATGACAGACCAGATACACTTAGGCCGGCATGAGCATGAAGGTAAAGAACATCTGCATATCTGGTTTGGACAAGCGCATGAACACAAGAACAGTCTGGCTCCGCTCTCTATCTTTGCAATGGCAGCTTTGATGGGCATTGGCGGCGTAAGGGGAATGCTGGTGACACTTGGTATGCTCAAAAGCCAGAGTATCGATCTGATGATGATTGCCGCTTTTATTTTGGGCGTGAGTACACTCTTTTTACTCTTTGGTCTGCTGGTCTTGTACATCAACACAAGGCTGCTTGGCACGAAAGCAAATGTACGAAGGGTCTTTACAACGGCAGGAGTCGTTTCGGTAGTGGTAGGCGCTCAGATACTCTTGGCTTGATGAACTTAGATAAAAGGAAAAAGTATGTGTAAAGACTGCGGCTGTTCGATCACAGAACCTGAACATAGTCACAACCACACTCACGAACATTCTCATACCCATCAGACAGCGCATGAGAGCTTGCATCACAACCCGCAACTCAATGATACGAAGACTATAGCCGTCATCAAAAAGATCCTGGATAAGAACGATCATGAGGCCTCCCATAACAGAGCCCATTTTGACAGCCATAATGTCTTGGCCATCAACCTGATGAGTTCTCCCGGAAGCGGTAAGACAGCACTGCTTGAGAAGATGGCGGATCTGGCAGATTTTAGCTTTGGCGTGATCGAGGGTGACCTTGAGACAAGCCGGGATGCAGAGCGGATTAAAGCTAAAGGGATACCTGCTTATCAGATACAGACGGGAAGCGCCTGTCATCTGGATGCCTTTATGGTACATAAGGGCCTGCATGAGATGCCTCTTAAAGAGATGAATATCTGTTTTATAGAAAATGTCGGTAACCTTGTCTGTCCTGCCTCTTATGACGTGGGATCGCATCTGAATATTGTATTGGTCTCGGTTCCCGAAGGCAGTGACAAGATAGAAAAATATCCGGTGATGTTTAGACAGGCTGATCTGGTCCTGATCACCAAGACGGACCTGCTGCCTTACTTTGATTATGATATCGAACATGAAAAAAGTGAAGCGAGAAAGCTAAAACCGGGCGTGGATATACTTGAAGTCAATATCAAAGACGATAAAAGTATAGAGCGTGTCATAGAATGGATAGAATTTAAGAAAAAGATGAGAAGCTGATATGTGTCTTTCCATACCCTCCAAAGTCGTTAAGGTCGATAGAGAGAACAACAGGGCTACCGTAGATACCATGGGTGTCCAGCGTGAAGCAGGCCTTGATCTGATGGAAGAGGGTGATGTCAAGGTTGGTGATTATGTCCTTTTACACATCGGGTTTATTATGAACAAGATCGACGAAGAGGATGCTCTTGAGTCGCTGAAGGTCTACAAGGAGATCTTTGAGAAGCTGGAAGCGGAAGAACGTGAACGGGTCGTTCTTAAAGGGGAAAATTGTGAGAAGAGAGGATCTTGATGAGTGTATTGAAACTCAAAGACCTCTATGACGGTTTCAGAGATCCGGATACGATCCGTTTTTTGGCGAAGCAGATTGCACAAGAAGCTCTGAAACTTAGTGAACCGCTTCGTATTATGGAAGTCTGCGGAGGACATACCCATACGATCATGAAGTACGGATTGGCGCAGCTGCTACCTAAAAACATCTCGTTTATTCACGGACCGGGCTGTCCTGTCTGTATCATGCCTAAAGAGCGCATTGATCATGCTATTGCCTTGGCAGGGATGGAGGATGCGATACTCTTGAGTCTGGGCGATATGATACGCGTACCCGGTTCAAAGACATCTCTGGCCAAGGAACGTTCTGCCGGGCGAGATATCCGTGCGCTTTATACACCGATGGATGCTCTGAAGATCGCAAAAGAGAATCCGGATAAGAAGGTGATCTTCTTTGCCGTTGGTTTTGAGACGACGACGCCAATGACGGCAGCAGTGATCAAACTGGCGATAGAACAAAAGATTCCCAATCTCTTTTTTCATATCAACCATGTCCTGGTCCCGCCGGCAATAGATGCCATCATGGAAGATAAAGAGGCGCAGATCAATGCATTTATAGGGCCTTCTCATGTGAGTGTCATCACCGGAGCCAAGATCTATTCTCCCCTTGCGTCTAGATACAAGACCCCGGTCGTCGTCTCCGGGTTTGAGCCGGTGGATGTCATGCAGAGCATCTTGATGATAGTACGGCAAAAGGTGCAGGGTCGTGCCGAGATGGAGATAGAGTATACCCGTTCCGTCACGATGGAAGGAAATGTGAGAGCACAGGGGATTATCAATACCTACCTTCAGCCAAGAAAACATTTTCGCTGGAGAGGAATAGGGGATATCCCGGACTCTGCTTTGGAACTCAGAGCTGAATTCTCATACCTCGATGCAGAGAGGCTTTTTACGGATATTTTGTCTACTAAACCTATCGATGACAATAAATTGTGTATCTGCGGAAGTATCCTCAAGGGGTTAGCAAAACCGATGGATTGTCAGGTCTTTGGGAGGGCCTGCACACCCAATACTCCGCTTGGAAGCTGTATGGTCAGTTCGGAAGGGGCGTGTAACGCCTACTACCGCTACTCAGGGGTGCTCACATGAGAACCGTTCAGCTCAGTCACGGCGGCGGAGGCGAAGAGACACATACGCTGATCCATGATCTTTTTTACCGCTACTTTGAAAATGATATTCTTTTGTGCGCGGAAGATGCTGCGGTCTTGGAAGTCGGAAAAAAGATTGCTTTTACCACGGACAGTTTTACGGTCAGCCCGATCTTCTTTAGGGGAGGTGATATCGGAAAGCTTGCTATAGCAGGAACGGTCAATGACCTGGCCATGATGGGGGCGCAGGCGCTCTATCTCAGTGCAGCCTTTATGATCGAAGAGGGAATGCCTTTTGATGAGCTTGAGATGATCGTCAAAAGTATGGCGTATGAACTTGGAAAATCGGGAGCCAAGATCGTCTGCGGAGACACGAAGGTCGTACCAAGAGGAAGTCTGGATAAGATCTTTATCAACACGGCGGGCATAGGAAACATACTGCGCGAAGAGATCTCAGTCAAGAACATCAAAGAGACAGACGTCATCATCATTTCCAGAGACATCGGCCGTCATGGTGCGACAGTGCTGATGGCACGCGAAGAGCTGGACATCAGTGCCGACCTTCAGAGTGACTGTGAGACACTTTGGCCGGCAGTTAAAGCATTAATAGAAGCAGAGATCGCTGTCTCCGCTTTGCGTGATGCGACACGCGGCGGCTTATCGGCTGTATTGAATGAATGGGCGATAAGCAGTGAAATCTGTCTGGAGATCCAAGAGTCTGCCGTGCAGATCAGTGACGAGGTCAGAGGAATATGTGAGATGTTCGGCTTTGATGCAATGGATTTTGCCAATGAGGGGACCTTTGTACTGGCTGTTGACGAAGATGATTCCTTACGCACAATAGAGATATTAAGAAAGTTTGGGTTTTGCGACAATGCTTTCGTTATCGGTAAGGCAAGCCAAAAATATCCGGGAAAAGTCGTACTGCATTCAGACTACGGAAGCAGTCGTTTTCTTGATCTGCCAAAGGGCGAACTGCTGCCGAGGATCTGCTGATGTATGGTGTCGTCCATGCATGAATATTCCATTGTCCAGGCCCTAATGGAGCAGGTTGAGACGCTCTCAAGAGAGAACGGGGCCGAAAAGGTGAGCAAGGTCGTGGTCAAGATAGGCGTGATGAGCGGAGTGGAGCCTCATCTT
>JBFEIF010000117.1:0-6434 GCA_041553795.1 Sulfurimonadaceae bacterium | reverse complement strand
TTCCAGACCTTTATGGATACGGAAAACCTTATTCACCTGATCGCAAAGAGTGAAGAGCATAAACTCTTAGACCGCATCATAGATGCTGTGAAAAAGATTCAAGGTGCTTATTCCCTTGTCTTCTTGTCACGTACGAAGATGTTTGCTATGCGCGATCCTCATGGATTACGTCCCTTAAGTCTTGGAAAAGTCGGAGATGCTTATATCGTTGCTTCGGAGACCTGTGCCTTTGATCTGATCGGTGCTGAATATATCCGGGATGTCGAACCGGGAGAGCTTCTCGTCTTTGAAAAAGGAAGTGAACCGACATCTATCAAAGTGTTTGAGTCTACGCCTAAGCACTGTATATTTGAATATGTCTATTTTGCACGTCCTGATTCCGATGTCTTCGGCAAGAATGTCTATCAGATGCGTAAGAACATGGGAAGAGAGCTTGCAAAGATATCTCCTATCGAGGCAGATATGATCGTACCGGTCCCTGATGGCGGAGTCCCTGCTGCTATCGGATATTCCCAAGAAAGCGGTATTCCTTATGAGATGGGGATCATGCGTAACCACTATATCGGGCGTACCTTTATTGAACCGACCCAGCAGATGCGTGATCTTAAGGTAAAGATGAAACTTTCTCCTATTACCAGCCTGATCAAAGGTAAAAAACTGATTGTTATCGATGATTCGATCGTTCGCGGGACGACGAGTAAAAGAATTGTTAGAATGCTTAAAGAAGCGGGGGCAGCAGAAGTCCATATGCGTATATCTTCGCCTCCGACAACGGATCCTTGTTATTACGGTATTGATACACCTGACAAAGAAAACCTTCTTGCGGCCAATATGAGCAATGAAGAGATGTGTGCTTTTATGGGGGCTGACTCTTTGGCCTATTTGACACATGATGCATTATTAAAGAGTGTCCAATCTGATAGTGATGAATACTGTACAGCCTGTTTTACAGGAAAATATCTCTTTTAGATAAGAGAATGAAAGAATATTATGTTAAGACAAGTGTATACATTTGGGGGTTACCTCAGAGATAAGTTTAATGAAAAAGTTTACAAGGCGCCCATCTCGATCTCCGGGTTTACCTGTCCCAATATAGACGGGACTGTTGCGAGAGGAGGGTGTACCTTTTGCGAGAATGACTCTTTTTCTCCAAGTCTTGACGATGTACAGGAGCTCAAAGGTTTTCATCTTAATCTCGACTCTGTTGAAAACCCTTTTCTGGACAAGCAGCTCTTGCAGCTGGAAAAACAGTTTGAGGTCATTGTGTCAAAGTCTAAGCGTGAATACGGCGCTAAGAAATTTTTAGTCTACTTTCAGTCTTTTACCAACACTTATGCCCCTTTTGAGACACTTAAAGCCTTATATGACAAAGCGCTGTCTTTTGAGGATGTGGTCGGATTAAGCATAGGAACACGTTCCGATTCGGTAACGGATGAGACTTTGGAGTATTTGGCTGAACTAAACAAGACCAAAGAGATATGGATAGAGTTTGGAATACAGTCTATCTATGATGAGACTTTGGAACGTATCAATCGCGGCCATGACAGCGACAATGTCAAGCAGTTGATATTAAAGTCAAAAGCCTTGGGACTGAATGTTTGTGGACATCTTATTTTCGGTCTTCCTGATGAGGATAAAGAGATGATGCTTGAGACGGCTAAGAAGGCCTATGAATGGGGAATAGATTCGGTCAAGTATCATCCTTTGTATGTAGTCAAGCGAACAGCTTTGGCCAACGAATATAACCGCGGAGAGTTCCGTCCTATCTCAGAAGAGCTCTATCTTGAAGTCCTTTTGGAATCCGTGCAGATGAAGCCGGAACATGTGTCTGTACAAAGAATAACAGCGGGGATAGATGATGACAGTCTTATTGCACCGGAGTGGTGTAGAGACAGAAATACACAGGTCAGAAATATCAATAAAAAACTGAAGACAGCGGGGCTTAAGTACTAGTCTTTAGGAGATGCTCTTCCTCTTTGCGAAGAGAAGAAGATCGTTTTCAGTGAGCTGTGATAGAGGTAAACTCGGAGACATGCTTGAAGTAGCCGGGATAGGGCATCTCTACTCTAAAATAACGGGCTTTTCCCGGTTCAAGATCCGTGGCAACGACATATTCCTCTTCTACCTTTTGCGGTTTATACTTGCTGGTATCCTCCCCAAAAGAGCGCAAAAAGTCAAAGAGACCGCTTGGCTTATAAAAACTGCCTCCCCGTACATTTCCGGTGACATGACCTTTATTGACAAGTTTGACCTTCAGTACTATCTCCCCGATCGTGTAATCACCTTTGTTTTTGACAAAACCGGTAAATACGATCGTCTCATTTCTTAAAACACGCGTGTTTTTAACGCCATAGAGTGTGGCTTTTTTAGTATATTTGTCAATTGCCATGAGTGCGAAGACACCCGATGTGGTAACGACTAAGAAGGATGCAAAGATCATAGAGAGTATGTTCTTTTGATTTTTTTCCCTCAAAGATACAATAACGAGTAGAAGGAAGATAACACTGAGTGCGATAACGGCACTCCAATGCCAGATCGTAAAATATGTGTTCATAAGCAGGCAACTTTCAAAGAGATATTGTACTCATTAGAGTAGGTAAAAGGCTCCATTATAAGCTTAAAGTCAACGGTATCATTGATATCCATGCTGACCTCTTTTAGTATCGACATTTTTTGAAAGGACTTTAAGGGATTGACATATTCTTCTAAGATGTTATTCGCCCCCTTATAGGCCTTTGCAGATATCGTGCAGCTATGGAAGGTCTCTCTTCCTATATTGGTAATATCACCTTTGATAAGCAGGGCCTGAGAAAACTCAAGCCTCTTGATGACAAGGTCGGATATCCTGGTCTTATACAGAGTCGTATGGATGTATTGATAGCCTGCTATGGGACCCGCGACGATAACAATAAAGGAGACAAGGACCAGAGACAAGGACAAGCCTGTCTTCTTACGCAAGATGATAGCAAGAAGGAGAAGGAGCAAAAAAAGAGCCCCGGATGCCCCAAATAGAATATAGTCATAGATATGGAGACTTGCAATGAAAGATTCTAAGATGGATTTGAATTTATTCATCTACCGTATCAGTCTTCTCTTGAGTTTTTTTCAGCTATCCCGCTCATATTAAAGCGGCGGGCCAGTTCCTGTTTAACACGGTCCGGAGAGATGTTTTTCAGACCCAGAGCGACAAGACAGTGGTAAACCAGATCAGCCGCCTCATAGATGATCTCTTCTTCATTATCGTCTTTAACAGCGAAACAGAGTTCACCGGCTTCTTCAACGATCTTTTTAAGAATAGTGTTCTCGCCTTTTGCAAAGAGTTTTGCTGTCCATGAAGTCTCAGGGTCAGCACTCTTTCGCTCCAGGATGATATGATACAGCTCATCGATGACACCGTAGATAGCAGCTGAGTTGACCTCTGCTTCGGATATGGCTTCTCCGGTTTCTATATTGGTAAAGAAGCATGATTTTCGTCCGGTATGGCAGGCAACACCCTCTTGGATGACTTTTATCAAAAGCGTGTCATTGTCGCAGTCGAGCAGGAACTCCTGGATCGTCTGGGTATGTCCGCTTGTCTCACCTTTTTTCCATATACGCTGTTTTGAACGGGAAAAGTAGTGTGCGACTTTGGTCTTGAGTGAAAGTTCAAGTGCCTCTTTGTCCATATAGGCCATCATAAGGACTTCGTTGGTACCTACTTCCTGGACAATAACAGGAAGCAGTGCTGACTTTTCCCAATCGACTTTGTTTAGTGTGTTTTGCATTAGATTTCTTTGATAAAAAGTATTAAATCAAATGGACAGGGCATCGACTTGATTTAATACTCGGACATGAAGTTTGTACTTCATGTCTAATAGTTTAGTTGGCTGTAGAAGAACGCTGCTGCTTGTCTTTCATATCGACCCAGATATTCGGAGTCGATCCGCCAGGTGTCAGGAAGATCTTGGCATCTTTGTTCTCACGAAGTGCATCATTAAATCTTCCCTGGACATGGATCTGCTCAAGCTGGATAAGCTTTGCTGTAAGTGACTCGGAAATCACCTTGTTCGCACGTGCCTGCGCCTGCGCTTCGATCTCGATCGCTTTTGCCTTACCTTCTGCTGCTATCTTGATAGCATTTGCCATACCGCGCTCAGTCTCTTCACGTTTGAAAGCATCCTGCTTGGCTTTTTCGACTTCCTGCTGAGCCTGCTCAACCTGCTGTTTAGCCAACTGGACACGCTCGATCTGGTCTTTTACTTTTTGAGGAAGGACGATCTCTCTTAGCTGAACTGATTCAAGTGTAGCCGGTGAGTTTTCCTGCTTGTCAACATTTTCACTGATACCCAGGTCAATAGCTGTCCCGATCTCGTTGCGTTTTGCCGGCAAAGACTCTGCATCATACTGACCGATGACATTTCTTACGACATCACGCACAACCGGATTGATGATCTTCTCTTCCCATGAAAAGCCCCAGTTTGAGATAGTCTGAGCGGCATTAGTCGCATTAAGACGGTACTGGACAGTCAGTTCGATACCGACAGGCAGACCGCGTTTGTCCAAGACCGTGATGGCCGGTTTGATAGTCAGACCTTCACCCGTAACAGTTGAACGGTCGATTCTGTCTGCATAGTTGATTATACGTACTTTTGTATCGACCAGATAGACTTTTTGGATAATAGGGATAATGAAGTGAAGACCCGGAAGAAGAGCATTGGCTTCATATTTACCGTTAGTCGAAAGAATACCGCGTTGACCCTCTTCAACGATCGTAAACGGCTTGGCGACCATCAGCAGGACTACCACACCGATAATAAAATAAAGAAAGCCTGAACCTTTGAAGTTGAAATCAAAATTTGGCGCCTTTGGTCCTTTTGGAGGAAAGTTTCCGCCACCGCCGCCATCTGTCTTTTTCTTCTTATTGAAGTAATCGTTCATGTCTGTTGCCATTTTGTATATCTCCATGTTAGTTTCCTTGTTTTATATTCGGATGAAAGTCTTGCCAAAAGAGGCAAGGCTTCAGAGGTCTTAGTCGATGTAAGTCAGGTAATGTTCGTATTTTGCATTGCGTCCGAAAACGACATCAAAATAAGTACTTTGAAGCTTTTCAGTGATCGGTCCGCGTGCACCTGCTCCGATAATACGTGCATCGATCTCGCGTATTGGTGTTATCTCTGCAGCTGTTCCAGTCAGGAAGGCTTCATCTGCGATGTAGACTTCTTCACGTGTGATACGGCGGCGAACGACTTCATAGCCCATATCTGCTGCCAGCTCGATGACTGTCTTTTGTGTGATGGACTCCAGTGAATTGTCATTCGGAGGAGAGATGATCTGTCCTTTATAGACCATAAAGAAAGCGGCTCCGCTTGCTTCGGCAACATAACCCTGGTCATCCAGAAGCAGGGCCTCATCGTAGCCGCATTCGATCGCTTCGTACTTGGCCATCTGGGAGTTCAGGTAGTTAGCAGTCGCCTTGGCCTTACCCATATTTGAAGTATTGGCAGGACGTGTCATTGATGCGATCTTGAGACGGATACCTTTTTGCAGGCCTTCTTCTCCAAGATAAGCTCCCCATTCCCATGATGCCAAGACAGTCTCGACCGGTGCCTCTTTGTGGTAGACACCCATGACACCGTAGCCAAGGAAGGCTAAAGGACGAAGATAGACATTGTCGCCTGTAAACTCGTTTCTCTTTAAGAGTTCGATCTGTGCTTTGTTGAGTTCGTCAACGCTGTAAGGGATGTTGATCAATGTCATCTTGGCAGACTCTTTGAGGCGCTGTGTATGTTCGTTCAAACGAAATATCGCATAACCCTTGGCAGTCTTATATGCCTTTGTTCCTTCAATAACACCGTTTCCGTAATGTAGCGTGTGAGAAAGTACATGAGTCTGAGCCTCTTTCCAAGGCTTAAACTCGCCATTCATCCAAATATACTTAGCTTCGTTCATGTATGCTCCGAAATTATTCGTTTAAAAATTGAGTGATTCTATCCTAAAACTGATAAAAAGAATGTAAAGGTACTTGCAGAAGGGGAACTTCCTTGAAGTTTCCCTTCTTGAAAAAACTCTAGCTTGGCGTGTTGACCATCCACTGTGAGAAAACATTCAGATAGTCCCAATACGACTGTATATTTTCATTTGAGACAGTTCCCGAAAGTGCAGGAAGTAGCATGGCGTAACATTCAAGCCATCGTTGGCGTGCTGCCTCATCGATCCTGAACGGGGCATGACGCTGACCCATCATCGGGGCGCCGCGTGAAGCATTGAAGTAAGCCGGTCCGCCGCATATCTGTATCATGAAGTCTGCTGCATGCTTTTTTGCCGCTGCGAACTCTTCAGGATCAGAAACAGGAAAAAGATGGGAGATGTCGCTGTCTTTTAGCAGTTCATAATGGTCGTTGACAAGCTTTCTAAAGCCCTCTTCGCCGAGTTCCTGTAAAAAACCCGGATTAGGT
>JBFEIF010000116.1:0-6501 GCA_041553795.1 Sulfurimonadaceae bacterium | reverse complement strand
GTGTCCAAGGGAGAAAATCGCCACATCTCTTCTCGTTTACCCGGTATTGGTCTGAGGTTTGAGGACTTTTTAAGCAAGTCAGACAGAAGAGATGACATCTTCATATCCTTTTTCTTCAAGATCTTTGGCTAAAGAGGCATCACCGCTTTTGACGATCTTTCCGTGATCAAGAATATGCACAAAATCGGGCTGAACATATTCCAGAAGCCGGTTGTAGTGGGTGATGATGACAAAGGAAGTAGAACTGCTTCGAAGCGAGTTTATACCTTTTGCGACGCTTTTAAGTGCATCGATATCCAGACCCGAGTCTATCTCGTCAAGCAAGATGAGTTTTGGTTGAAGCATCATCATCTGTAAGATTTCGCTTTTCTTTTTCTCACCGCCGGAAAACCCGACGTTAAGGGAACGCTGGAGTATACTTTTGTCCATCTCTAAGAAGGCCATCTTCTCCTGGAGCTTTTTCATAAAGTCAACTGAGCTTAAGGCTTCTTCACCGCGTGCACTGCGCTGCTCGTTGAGTGCTGTCTTTAAAAAATAGACGGTATTGACACCGGGTATCTCTATGGGGTTTTGAAAGCTCATAAAGATACCTTTGATGGCTCTCTCATCCGCACTCAAGGCCAATGTATCTTCATCAAGATAGCTCATGGTGCCGCTGACTTTCGTCTCGTTGGAGCCAGCGATAGCTTTGAGCAGTGTGGATTTCCCCGTGCCGTTCAGTCCCATGATAACATGGACTTCGCCGGCATTGACACTCAGGTCGAGACCGTGGATGACATGCTTGTTGGCGATCTCAACATCAAAATCTTTGATTATCAACATTATCCTACACTCCCTTCAAGTGTTAGACTCAGCAGTGCTCTGGCTTCGACGGCAAATTCCATGGGCAGCTGGTTCAGGACTTCTTTGCAAAACCCGTTGACGATCAGCGATATGGCCTGTTCTTCACTGAGCCCTCGTGCCTGCGCATAGAAAAGCTGCTCATCTGATATCTTTGAAGTCGTGGCTTCATGTTCGACCTGGGCTGAGGGGTTTTTGACATCGATGTAGGGATAGGTATGTGCGGCACACTGGCTGCCGATGAGAAGTGAATCACACTGGGTGAAGTTGCGGGCATTTGAAGCCTGCGGCCTGATCCTGACCAGACCCCGGTAGGCATTGCTTCCCTTCATAGCGGATATCCCTTTGGAGATGATCGTCGAACTGGTGTTCTTACCCAGATGAAGCATCTTTGAACCGGTGTCTGCCTGCTGGGAAAGGGAGGTGATCGCTACCGAGTAAAACTCGCCCCGGCTGTTATCGCCAATAAGGACGCAGGAAGGATATTTCCATGTGATAGCGGCACCAGTCTCGACCTGGGTCCATGATATCTTTGAATTATTGCCAAGGCATTTGCCTCTTTTTGTGACAAAGTTGTAGATACCGCCTTTGCCCTCCTCATCACCGGGATACCAGTTCTGAATCGTCGAATATTTGATCTCGGCATCATTTAGCGTTATCAGTTCCACGACAGCCGCATGAAGCTGGTTTTTATCTCGCATAGGTGCTGAACAGCCTTCGTTATAGGAGACATAGGCACCTTCGTCAGCGATGATAAGTGTGCGTTCGAACTGGCCCGAGTTAAGGGCATTGATACGGAAATAGGTCGACAGTTCCATCGGGCATCTTACATTCTTTGGAATATAGGCAAAGGTCCCGTCAGTAAATACGGCAGAGTTAAGACAGGCAAAATAGTTGTCTCCCATCGGTACGACGGAAGCCATATATTTTTGTACCAGATCGGGATGGGACTTGATAGCTTCGGAGATGGAACAGAAGATGATACCCAGTTCCAGAAGTTTCTCGCTAAAAGTTGTCTTGACCGACACAGAGTCAAAGACAGCATCAACAGCGATGCCGGCGAGGATCTTCTGCTCTTCTATAGGGATTCCCAAACGGCGGTAGGTCTCCAGTATCTGGGGATCGACTTCATCCAAAGAATTGATGTTTTGCTTGGGAACAGAGTAGTAAGAGATGCTTTGATAGTCAATAGGCGGGTAGTGGACATGGGCCCATACCGGTTCAGACATCGTCAGCCATTTTTCGTAAGCTTTAAGCCGCCATTCCAGCATCCATTCCGGTTCGTCTTTTTTTTTCGAGATAAAAGTGATGATCTCTTTGTTCAGACCTATAGGTGCTTGTTCCGTCTGTATATCTGTCTCAAAACCGAGTTTGTACTCTTGTTTGATGATATTGTCGACTTCGGAAGACATCATAACCCCTTTCAAAAGTATATAGGACTATTATGGTCTTATATACTTTTGTCTTATATTAAGATGCAGGTTAAGTTGAAAAATGAAGGAAGAGTGAAGCCTTGAGATCTCTTCAGCCCTAATAGGCGATTATCCTGTCTCTGCCCTGTTCTTTTGCCTCATAAAGGTTGGAATCTACGCGGGAAAGAAAAGAGGAATCGGTATCTTTTTCAAGTTCCAGGCTGGCAACACCAAAACTGGCTGTGACATGATGTTCCAGACCGAAGTCAAAAGCTTTGATCTTTTCACGAAGTTTTTCTGCCATGACAGTAGCCTGGTGCAGGTCGATCTGCGGAAGGATGATCAGGAACTCTTCCCCTCCCCAGCGTCCGACAGTATCGATCTGACGGGAGTTCTCATCAAGGATATGGGCCACTTTTTTAAGGATCTCATCTCCCATCTGGTGCCCGTAGGTATCATTCACTTTTTTAAAGAAGTCGATATCCGTCAGTACAAGACAGAGGTTTGTCTGGTAACGCTTAGCCCGTTTGATCTCGTTTGCGAGGACAGTGTCGAGATGCCGTCTGTTAGCAAGCTTCGTCAGCTGATCTGTCTGGGAAAGCTCTTCAAGCTGGATATTAAGCTTTTCAAGCTCCTTGTTGATATCAAGGAGCTTGTTATTATAATTTAGGGTCACCTTGTATCGATAAAGAAAAAAGAGGATCGCAATGCCCAGACCGATCAAGAACTTCCAGACCAGTGGATAATCGATCCCTTTCTCGATCGTAACATAGATCCATCTGTCATAGATCTTTTTTTTGTTTGTCTCAGAGATGGAGTTGAGGCCTTTTTCAAGGATGTCAAACAGGAGAAAGTCGTCTTTGCGTACACCCAGGCTCAAGGCGATCTCTTCTTCGAGTTTGCCGGAGATCTTCAGATCGGAAAAGGAACTTGTCCTGAGTTGATGAGACGTCGATTCCAAGGTGTCGACATACGCATAGATAGTCCCGTTTTCGACTTCTTTCAAGCCCTCATAGGCATTGGAGACAAAGAGAATATCAACTTCAGGATAATCCCTGCGCAGTATATCGGCAAAGGCATAGTTGCTCACGACTCCGATCTTCTTCTTTTTGAGGTTTTTCAGACTGTGGACAAAGAAGGTGTCTGAAAGAGTCGTGATAACGAGGGGCATTGTAAGATAAGAGGATGAGAAATTCAAAAACTCCTCACGCTCTTTTGTCTGGATGACGGAGCTTAAGAAATCACATTTTTTGTTGCGGACAAATTCAAGACTCTCTTCCCAGGAAAGTGTAGGGACAAGTTTGAATTTAAGATTGAGTTTTTGGGACATCTCATGAAGCAGTTCGGCTGTGATACCTATGTGCTTATTGTTCTCGATCTTTTCAATCGGAAGCCAGTCAGGATCACTGCAGAAGGTGATGACCTTTTTATGTTTAAGATAATTCTGTTCGGCTGTATCAAGTCGGATATTCGCTTCTTGCAGTCCGCTCAGCCATTTTTTCCTCAGTTCATGGAGCTCTTTTTCGCTAAGACTCTGCATCGTCTTGTCGATGATCGATTTGAGAAGAGGCCAGTCGTTTCGCATGCCTATGTACTGCTCTGAAGAGGTGAAGTATTTGTCCTTTTTCATATAGACGGAATGCAGTTCAGAAAAGAGATGCTGTGTTATGTTGTACTGATGGACAGAATGATATTCGATATTGGCATCGGCTTCTTTACGCATGACCATCCGCATGGCCTCCAGAACGTTAGCGGCATATTTTATTTTGATGTCTGGAAAATAGAGTTTGAGATACTCTTCCTGATAGCTGCCTTGTACGACTGCGACGCTTTTTCCCGAAAGGCCCTTCATGGAGCTGAGCTCGGGTGTGTCTCGGTGCTGCAAGATACCATTGTAAAGTTCGATGATAGGTCGTTCACTGAAGTTCGCATAGTGCTTTCTCTGTTTCGTACGCTTGATGCTTGTTATGATATCGATCTTTTTGTCTTGAAGCATATCGAGGTAGGCATTCCACGAATGTCCCGGTTTGAAGGCCAGTTTGAACCCCGCTTTTTTGGCAATAAGACGTATATAATCAGCAGCATAGCCTTCCGCTCTGCCGCCTTCTCGAAAGTCAATAGGTGCCCATGAACGTTCGTTCTGTACGCGTAAAACAGGATGTTCTTTAATAAAACTCTGTTCTTGCGGAGTGAACTGGAGCTTAGTAGAAAAGGAAGCAGCGTTCAAAAGTACAAGCAGCAAAAATGTTTTGACGAATTGCATTCTTCCCCACCTAAAATGTCTAAGCAAATATCTGAAATATTATGTCACATTATATAATAAGAAAGTTGAGATACTTATTGGGCATCTCTTTTTTGATAAAGAGTATGATGGGCAAAGACAAGCGTTATGTTCAAGATCAGTCCAATGACTCCGGCATGGAAACCAAAAGGTCTGTCAGGCAGTGGCGAAAGCAAAAAAAGTAGGGTGAAAAGCAGCCCAGCACTCAGTCCGAACAGGATAGAAGCCGAAGTGACTTTCTTGAAATGTATTCCCAGCATCACTGCAGGCGCGATCTGGCAAAGGATCTCGAGTTTGATCTGAATAAGCCACCAGATCGTAGAGGGAAGGTGAATGGCAAGATAGACCATGACGGCCATCAGGACCCATGAAAAAAGTTTTCCGATGAAGGTCAGTCTTTTTTGCGAGGCATCCGGATCATGCTGATGATAGATGTCCTGGGTAAAAAGCGAGGCGATCGCAAGCATCGCCGAATCGACGGTAGACATGATGGCAGCGATGGCAGCGGCGATAAAGAGAATGATGACATAGGACATCCCCTCTATATGGCTGAGTTTGGAGAGCATGATCAGGATGATCAGTTCGGAGGAACTCTTGTCAAGTTCTGGAAAATGTGCAGCACCGATAATGGCTATGATGATCAGAGGCAGGGTGGTAAGAAGCGGCATGATGATCATGAGCTGAAAGGAGCGCTTTAAGGTCCTGGTGTCTTTGGCGGCATAGATCCGCTGTATGGCCTGAGGATAGACAGCAATACCAAAGAAGATCATGATGAGTATGCTTAGCCACTGTACCTTCTCGGCCAGCACAGGGGCACGGAAGAAATCCGATTTGACTTGCAAAAGCAGTGTCTTGTTGCTGGCAATGGAGCCATAATGGACCCAGATGACGGTAAAGATGATAAGGACGCCTGCGAGCAGAAGTATGCCTTGAATAGCGTCTGTCCATGCGACCGAGCGCATCCCTCCAAGGGTCTCATAGATGACCATGATGACGGCCATAGCTATGATCCCTTCTGCAAAACCGATAGCACCGCCTGAGACATAATCGAGTATATAGCCGATAGCTTTGAGATTTGTCAGCATGTAGTTTGACAGGGCAAGTATACCGATAGCTACAATGATGTTGGTCAGAAGACGGTGCTCGTAGCGGTGGCGGATATAGTCGCCTATGGTGATAAAACGGTACTTTTTCGAGAGAAGATAGAGCTTGGGAGCATAAAGCATATAGCCTCCGACGATCGCTATCATAAAGGTGACAGAGACGAGGAAGTACCAGCCGTTTCTGTAGGCGGATCCGGCAAAGCCTATCAGGGAGTTCCCGCTGTACTGGGTCGCATACATCGTCAAAAAAAGCACCGTTACCCCAAAGCCGGTCCCGCCAAGATAAAAGTCCTGCATGGAGTCTTCTTTTGAACGCAATAGACCGACAATGCCGACAGCTATCAGTGAGACAAGGTAAAGCAGCAAAAAGATTATTCCGGAGGTGTCAAGCAGAGCATTATTCATTGTTTTCGCCTTCATCCCACTCTTTTTCGATGGCAAAAAGAAGTGTCAACGCGTAGAGAACACTCATTCCCAATGAGGCCCATGCCCATAAGGGGATGCCTGCATAGGGTGTTGCCGGGAGCAGGGGAAGGGTAAGCAGCAAAAAGATAAGCGACAGTCTCAGCATCTAAGTTCCTCAATCAAAAAAGAATTATAGCTAAGTCCAAAAGAGCATGGGATCGGGGTGGATGAAATCATACTTTAGCAGTTTTTTCAGCTTCCCGCCTTGGACAATACGGTTACTCATCCCCTCAAATCTGCCCGGAGTAAAGCCGAAAGTCCGGCTGTTGGATAGATGTACCTCTGAACGAAGCGGATGAAGCGGAGCGACAAGATTGAAGATGCCTTTTTTTATCCTCTTCTCTATGAGTCTGTGAACGATGGCAATGACATCGTCCTGATGGATATAGTTTACCGGTCC
>JBFEIF010000115.1:0-6521 GCA_041553795.1 Sulfurimonadaceae bacterium | reverse complement strand
GCGATGCTTCGAGTCTTTGTGCATCTGCTTTGATCTGTGAGACGTCATCTGCTTCTTTAAGCTCAGTTGATATCTTCGTCCACTTATCTTGTGTGGCTTTGATCTCAGATTTAAGTTCCCGCGCCTCTTTTACAGACTTCAACTCTTCTTTTGCAAGGATCTCATTAACATCTGGAAGGACAAACGGATCTTTCCCGGCTTTATTATCCGTCCCTTTTTCCTCCGCCTTTTCGATACTATCTTCTGCTTCCAGAGCCTCATAAGGCCTGGCTTCTTTTTCTCGTAGTGTATCAAAAGCCAGCGCATTGACCTGAAGCTGTTCTATCATCGCCTTTTTTTCCATTAGTGCAGCCAGACCCAGATCAAAACGGATAGTCTCTATCTGAAAAAGATTATGGCTTAACTTCTTTTTGTCAGCGACTTCGATACCCGATATCTCGACCTTCAGATCATTCAGACTTGAGTCGAAAGATCTGATATCGACCTGTGTCTTCATGCTATAGGAGAGCAATTTTTCCAAGGCGATACGGGCTATCGGATCAAAGAAGAGGACAAAGAAGGCTATAAGCACTGCTGCAAGTCCTCCAAAGACACCCAACCCCCACCAACGAAATACTGAAGTGGACTTAGCTTCTTCATTGAAAAGTTTCATCCATCGTGTCAGCTTCCATTCATTAAGCTTTTCACCTATCTGCACTCTATACAGGACAATAAGCTTGTTTAAGAGAAAGAACAAAGGGACTGCCAACAGTGCAGAGACTATCAAGGATCCGGTTACCAGGGTATAGTTAAACGAGCTCCATCGGAAAACAGCTGAATTGTACATTGCTGTAAACAAGCCCTTCAGATCCTCATTCGTAAGTACTATGTAGCCGAGTGATTCGAAGAGAGGATCAAAAAGATACGCTAAACCGGAAAATATCACTGAGAAAAGCAGAAACAGTCCAAAGTTGATATTCAAGATCAGTGCCAAAAAGACAATATCGATAAGCAAAAGAGAGTCTCCGGGTAAAAAACCGGAGAACATAGCAAGGACAATCGCTAAAGAAAGCTGCCATGTCTTACCTGAGGAGTTGAGCGCCTTGAAGAGTTTACGTACAAAATCAAACATTATCTGCCTTTAATCAAAGTAAGATATTCTACACTATAGTAGAGAGAAAATGCACTTAAATATTTAAATTACTTGGTTCTAAAATAGAAGTCGAAGAATTTCCGATAGGAACTCATTGGACCTTCTGGTGAAGATAGACGATCCCTTCTTCATCCAGTTTATCGGCGACGACCTTACAAAGAATAGGGTTTTTACAATGGATATTACTATCATACAAGACGACATACACCTCATCCCCTTTTTGCAAAAAGGTCGTTTCGCCATAATTGGTATAACGTGTCGCACCGATACTGATAAGCATCTGTTTCGGATAGAAGCACTCTTGCAGGTAGCCGGAGATATCTTCCAGAGGACCGTCCTCTTTCTGATCATTAAGCTTCTGCTTGATCCACTCTGTAAGCTGTTCGTAAAAATAACTGTAGCCTGAGATCTCTACATCTTCGCCGTATCTGAAGACATTTCCGTCACGGCGTAAAAAAGATGAGATGCGCCAATGGTCGAGCATACCGCCTTTTTCAAACTTGTCGATAGGCATAAGCTCTTTGGATATACCCTTTGTCGCACTTCCCCAGTTTTTCTTTTCAGATATCTTGTGCGCATTTTTCTTACGGATAGAGCAGTCATTATAGGCACCGAATGCTATTGGTATGACGGCACTGACTTTTGCATCTGTATATTCTAGGTCGCATAAAAGAACCATCTCAGGTTCTGCCTGTACATTGTCTTGTACATCATGCAGAGCCTGTTCAGAAGATGAAAGCGGATATTCCGACAAGATGCCATGGGAAGTATTAGGAAGATAAAAAGGGAAGACACCCTTTGGGGCATTCTCGTCATCGACTTTTACATCTTTAAAGTCTTCTGCTTCACCTGCCTGCTGCAGATGAAGTGCGAAGTTTCCTGCTATCCCCAAGCCGATAATGTCTTTGAATTCCATTCTGGCGTCCCTTTAATGTCCGTATGTTTCTGCGAACTCTTCATAAGAGCCTTTAAAGTCAATGAATGTACCATCCGCTTTAAGCGAGATGACCCTGTCAGCAAACGCATCAAGTAACTCACGGTCATGTGAAGCACAGATAACATTGCCTTTAAAGTCACGAAGCCCCTCGCCCAGTGCGATAATGGCCTCAAGGTCCAGGTGATTGGTAGGTTCGTCAAGGACAAGGAAGTTACCCTGCTCAAGCATCATCTTTGAGAGCATCATACGGTGTTTTTCACCCCCTGAGATATTCTCGACAGATTTTTCCTGCTCTTCGCCGCTAAAAAGCATACGTCCAAGACAGTTACGGATCTCAGCTATCTCACGCTTAGGGTCAAAAGCACGAAGCCAGTCATACAAAGTCCCTTCTCCCGATATCGTCTCGACCGTATCCTGAGGAAAATAAGAAGGCTCAACAGTCGCCCCCCACTTGACTGTTCCCCTGGTAGGTTTGATCTCTTCCATGATTATCTTAAGAAGTGTTGATTTACCGATACCGTTGGGCCCTATGACGGCGATCTTTTCACCCGGTTCGATTCTCATACTCAGACCGTGAATCAGCTCACCCGCACCTTCGCCATAATCATGTGCGATATCGGCGATTTCAAGAGCTTCTCCGCCCATTTGGCGTTTAGGGTTAAACACAATACTCGGATCACGGCGTGAAGAGGGCTTGATATCTTCGATATTGATCTTCTCAAGCTGCTTTTGACGTGATGTCGCCTGCTTTGCTTTTGATGCATTTGCCGAGAAACGACGGACAAAGGCTTCCAATTCAGCTTTTTCTTTTTCTGCTTTTGACTTATCTGCTTCAAGTTGCTTCATCATGACTGTTGAGGCAATATACCATTCATCATAATTACCCGTAAACTGACGTATCTTTTGAAAGTCTACGTCAAGGATATGTGTCACGACAGAGTTGATGAAGTGTCTATCGTGAGAGATGACCACAAGTGTTCCCTCATGGCGCTTAAGCTCATTTTCCAACCAGCCTATTGTCTCGATATCAAGGTTGTTCGTTGGCTCATCCAGGAACAATACTTCCGGCTTAGGAAAAAGTACCTGTGCCAAAAGGACCTTTATCTTCGTAGAGCTTTCGACTGTTGACATAAGGTCATTATGTACTTCAGAAGGGATTCCCAGATTTTCCAATATCTTTGTGATATGCACGTCATATTCATAGGTCGGGTCTTCTTCGACACAAATTGTCTCAAGTTCCGCCAATCGTTCATTGGTCGCATCATCTTCGAAGTCGCCTGTCTCATAGAGCTTTTCTTTCTCTTTAGTCGCATCATACAGACGCTTGTTTCCGTAAAGTACCGCATCCATGACAGTAAAGTCTTCAAAGGCAAATTGATTTTGATTAAGAACGCCGACTTTTAGTCCTGGCCCTATAGAGACATCCCCTTCATAGTCTTTGATCTGGCCGGAGAGTATCTTCAAAAATGTTGTTTTTCCCGCACCGTTTGCTCCGATAAGTCCATATCGCTTATGCTGGTCCAGTTTCAAATTGACATTGTCAAAAAGTACTCGCGATCCAAAACGCATGGTTAATTTATTTACTGATACCATTGATTAATTTCCTTCTTGTATAGTCTCTTACACAAGGTTATTTCCAACCTAAAGGCTAAAAACGCTCTGCAAGAAACTTTTCATATATAATTATTTCGGAATTATATCGAATAAGAAGTTAATAAAGGTTTAGAGTTACACTAATACTGAAAATCAACTTTCCTACTTAAACAAAGCTTTTCATACAAACACAATTAAACTCTGTTAATTATTTATTGTTATTTATATGCTATTGTTTGAACTTCCAAATTAAGGAAAAGCCATGAAAGTCTTGATTTTATTACTCTCAATTTTTCACTTAGTCTTAGCTCTTGATGAGTCAAAACAGCTCCAGTCTATCCATCCCCTGCAAAACACTTTTCAAAGCAACAAACTTTTGTGTGAGATGCAGACTGATATCCAGACTTATCTTTATGAAACACCTATCTCTACGTACACCTTCTTCAATGCAAAAAGTGCCCATCTCGGCGATTACCGCTATGATATGTTCACACTCTTAAGCGATCTGCTCTTAAAGATGCAAGCAGACTCTGATTTTTCAGGATCAAAAGAAAAAGCCATCTTAGGGAGTTTTATAGACGGCTATTTCGAGCGCTTGAAAGATGAGAAGCTCTCCTGTCCCTGTATAGAAGAAGCACTTTCCGATGTCAAAGAGCATGATCTTCTTTACCAATACACAAAGGTAAAGGACAAAAAACGCAGCTTTAACACCCATATGCAAACCCTGAGTAAAGTAGATCCTGTTCAACAGGCGGTGATCAGAAAAGAGACGCTAGCCTATCTTTTCAAGTTCAATCTTATGGCAATCAAAGACATTGTTATCGATGAATATGGAGACTATCTACTGCTTAGTGAAGGGAAAAGCACCAAACAAGATGATGATATCATATTCTCATTATCTGCTAACACGGTGCCCGTAAGCTATCAGGTGGACCTACAGATGAAAACAATGTATCTGGAGAAGAGTCTTATAGACAAGAACAAAGTCATTGCCAGTTTCAATAAGAACCATTACGCCGAGATCATCACAATAGGCACTCAAGAGTACTTCATTAACAAACTCAATCCCCGGCTTGATCTAAAACCTCAGTCTGAAAAGACGAATGCTTACAAAAACTATGCGGCAGCCTTGGGTTTTATGCTTGCAAGTTTCCATTCAAACTCTAAGCTGGTATCCTGTAAAGAGTTTGCAAAAAAAGCCAGACAACAGGTACAGCAGCGTCTTTTAAAAACAGAGATACTGACTATGGTATATGCGTATAATGAAGCTTTGGAAGAAAAATGGGAAGAGTTTAATGCACAAAAACTCTCTGCCTGCAATTAGTGTATCAACCGATCACTTTAAGTGCCAGGGCATCAAGTGATCCCTTATATTCTTTAGTCTGATTGATATCAAAAGAGACTTTCAGCGCTCTTTTTTGCTGGATCGTCTTTACCAGGTCATCCAGAGCAGTCTCATAACCGAAAGTCTTTTGGTACTTGGAAAAAGCTTCTTTGAGTTCGGAATCACTGCTGTCTTCCAATGCGGCCTGTTCGATCTGCGCCCAATACGATATCTTAACAAGATGAAAGATAGAAGGCAGTTTGGACTTAATTTTCGCAAATTTTTCCATAACTTTTTTTACGGCAGCCACATTCCCCGAAGCTGCATAGTTCTCGGCTTTTTCATAATACTTCAAGAAGCCGTTTTCCATGTCGGCAGCAATCTTAGTGTCTTCCAGATAAGGATGTTCTTCAAGCATGTTGTAAACAGCTGAAAACTTCTTCTCGGCAAAATACTGCATTGCTTCCGCGTAAATATTCGCCTTTTTTTTCAGACCTTCGGCGAACTCCTTTTGTACCGGAAAATAACTCAGAGTATCGCACAGCTTTACAGCATCATAATACGCTCCCTCATTAAACGTGTTCAGGGTATTGTCTTTAAGTATTTCCCCCATACGCACCAGTTTTGTGTACTCTTCAAGCTCTTCCAAAAAAGGATGCCCGCTCACCAGTTTAAAGGCGTTAAAATAGTCTTTGTCCAGCAGATGTTTTCGAAACAGGATAAAGACATTACGATTAGTATAAAGAGACTTGATGATCAGATTTTTTCCGGGAATCCCCATAAACGGTTTAAAGAGTTGTTTGATCTTCTCTTCTGAGAACTTGTCATTGATAATGCGGCGCACGACAAGAAGGATCTTGTTCCATTCTTCTTCCATCTGTCTGTACTCTTCTGTCTCTTTGAGCGTACTGTACTCTTCAGCCAAAGAGTAGGCCATCATATATTTTTTCCCTTTTACCGCTGTAATAAAGCTACTAAAAAGTGCAAAATCATTAAAGAGTTTTTGTATGATCAGGCGTTTGGCCGAAGATGCCATAAAGTGTTTTAATACTTCTCTGGCTTCATCTGTCTTTTGTGAGCGTAACAGGGTCTTGGCATGTTCATATGACTTGTTGAACAGTTCTTCCAGGTTTTCGTAGACTTCGCTGTACTCCAGCAAAGGGTTGTCCTCTGCCAGACTGTAGCACTCATGGAATTCTCTTCTTTTCATGTACTGGACAAAAAGTTCATTTTGGGTATTCAGCTCATAGATAGGAATATCTCCATTGCTAAGACCAAAGATAAGAAGATTTCTCTCATTACAAAAACTCATCTGCGAGATACCGGCCAGCTGTTTTAAGAAGTCGATCTTTAAAAGTTTCTCTTTTTCCAGATCATAAAGGGCAACCGTACCACCGAGACTTGCAACAAACAAGAACTTTTCATCTGCATCAATACACACAGCCGTTATATGGGCATCAAACTTGGGAAGTCGTCCGATAACACAGGATTTGATGACATCCCATATAAGGATGTTGCCTTTTTTGTCTGTTGAG
>JBFEIF010000114.1:0-6663 GCA_041553795.1 Sulfurimonadaceae bacterium | reverse complement strand
GAAAGACTCACCGATTTTGATTCCACTTTACGAAGTGTATTTTATACTAAGAGGTATTACTATGGCAGAATTGCTAAACGGAACTGTTAAATGGTTCAATGATGAAAAAGGTTACGGGTTTATCCAGCAAAACAATGGCGGTCCAGATGTATTCGTACATTTCCGTCAAGTTAACAACACTGGCGGTGGCCGTGTTTCTTTGACTGAAGGTCAAGCAGTAACATACGAAATCGGTGAAGGTCAAAAAGGCCCGCAAGCTGAGAACGTAACAGCACTATAATCCCAATATATAGGCCTTTGGCCTATATAACACTTTCTTTTTCTAAAAGACTTTTCCCCAGATCCAGCAGATCTTTTTCGATCTCATACTTTTTTGCATTTATTTCTGTAATCTCTTTAAAATCAAAAACACCGTTGTTATAGCATATGACAGAATTTTTTTCCCCCGATGTCAGGGCGTCAATAGCATAGGTAGCAAACTGATATGCCATTAATCTTTCTCGTACGGTCGGATTGCCTCCGCGCTGGATATGGCCTAGAATCGTCACTCTGGATTCAAAGCCGATCTCTTCTTGAAACCATGCTGCTATTGATGAAGCGTTCTTCAGGCTTTCTGCAACGATAGCAATAAAATAGTTCCGACCCTGTTTTACCTCATTCAAATAACGTTTTTTCAAGGCATCAAGTGAATAGGGAAGTTCAGGTATTAGGCACATCTCCGCACCTGAAGTCAGCGCAGATACCAGTGCGAGATAACCGCAGTCTCTCCCCATGACCTCGATGACAAAGGCGCGTTTAAAAGATGAGGCAGTGTCACGGATATTGTCGATTGCCATCTTGATGACGTTAAGTGCCGTATCGACGCCCAGACAATATTGTGTCCCGTTGATATCATTGTCTATGGTCGCAGGGATCCCGCAAAATGAGATCGCGTGTTCGTGAAAAAAGATATCCATACCGCGAAAAGAACCATCCCCTCCGAGGACGACAAGCTTGTCAATGCCCAGTTCTTTGAGGTTTTGAGCAGCGAGAGCTCTGAACTCTTCTTTTTCAAAGCGTTTTGAACGTGCTGAATAGATCTTTGTTCCCCCGCGGTGTATGATCCCGGCGACATCACTGTATTGTGCTTTTTCTATCTTGTTATCGATCAGACCTTCATAACCGCCATAGACAAAGTAGGGGACAAGACCTTTGCTAAAGCTGTATTCTACAAAACGTTTAATGGCAGGATTCATTCCTGAGACATCTCCGCCAGAACAGAGAATTGCAATTTTATTCATAAGAATTCCTTGTTTCTATAAAACGTTTAATGGCAGGATTCATTCCTGAGACATCTCCTCCCGAACAGAGAATGGCAATCTTATTCATTGGCAGTCCTTAATTAAATAATATTGTATGATTGAGGATAGGAACCCAGCCATTAGGTGAATAAAGCTTTGGTCCGTGAAGGTTTTCAAGCCGATATCCGGAACCGTCTTTCAGCAATTGGCAGGAGGGAACCCCATTTTCATCATCACTCTTGGAAGGATCTTCTTTATCGGCTATGGAATTATTGATTTGTTTAGCTTCACTCTTTTGGATAGAAAAGTCCAAGGGTACCTCGCTTGAACCTCCAAAACCGCGTCCGTCCTCATCATCTAAAAAGGCTTTGGCTATTTTACCTTCGAGCAGATCAAGCGACTTTTCTGTCTGGAGTTTTGCTTCGATATCCTTTGTCTCTTTGGCCTCAAAGATTTCCTTCGTGATAGGGATATTCTCTGTCTGCTGCGGCATCTGGACGAGTTTAAGTCTTCCCTCGCTTGCACCGCCGAAATAACGCTGCAACTGGCATGACCTTGGGATAAGGTAGACACAGTTTTGATCGACCAGAACCTCTTGGGCATACTGGGTGCTTAGCAGCTTTAGATTTTCTTCCATAATATTATCGGATATATAAGTCAGCTCAGCTGCGCAAGAAGAGAAAAGAGAGATGCAAAAGAGGATCACACTTTTCATTGAAAGATATCCTGATCGCTTAACCACAATATCCATGAACGTTCTTTGATATCTTCAACATCCATAAAACCGTCATTTCGAAGTTTGTAGTATTCATAAACAACGGAGATCTTCCCGTCTTTGGCTGCATCTATGTAGGGCTGCGGGATTATGATCTTGTAGGATTTTGTCCCGGGTCCAATCCCGTCTTGATCAGCTTTGTCCAGGGCTAGGACACCATAATATATCTCTGATGAATCGGAAAACTCGATCTGCACGTGCTGTGCTCCGTGATGAAGAGCAAGCTTATAGGCTTTGATGAGCTCTTTGTCGCCCATTTGAAGGGAGTTGTAACGCGTCGAGCTTTGAAAGGGAGAAGTGAATTCACCGTGAAGTTGAAAACTTTTATCCATTGCAGTGATAGTCACCCGCGGGTCTTCGATCTTTCCATGCGTGATACTTTTATTGTAGGTTGTTGTAGAACAGCCTGTGATGCTCAGTATAAAAAGAGTTGAAATTATCAGTGAACGCATCGATATCCTTAAGAATGTATTGGGAAGATTATTATAGCCTTTATGTGCATTCAAAATCATTTTTTGTTCAAAATCAGCTATCTATGCTATGATGTTTTTACTAAAAGAGGTTCTATGTTTTATCATACACATACGATTTCATCTGTCTATGAACAACTGGATACATCGGTAAAAGGTCTTACCGACAAAGGTGCTTCCGAGCGCCTTAAGAGGTATGGACCGAACACGTTGCCTGAATCTAAAAGACGTTCGCTGGCTTCTATCATACTGGATCAGTTTAAAAGTCCTATCATCTATATACTTTTGATTGCTGCTCTTGTCTCCTTTGCTATTAAAGAGTTCAGTGATGCTTATTTTATCCTCGGCGTCCTTGCTGTTAATACCCTTATCGGAACTTATCAGGAACACAATGCTGCACGTCAAGCTAATTCCCTTAAGCAGATCGTCAAGACCTATTCCAATGTCATTCGTGAAGGAAAACATCACAGAATTGCAAGTCATGCTCTTACCATGGGAGACCTTGTACAGCTTGAGTCAGGATCGCATGTCCCTGCGGATATGCGTTTAGTCGAGTCGAATCACTTATCGGTCAATGAATCTCTGTTGACAGGTGAATCGCTGGATGTACAAAAAGATGCCTTGTTCGTCAGCAGTGATGAGAACCTTCCCGTCGCAGACCGGATCAATATGGTCTATGCCGGATCCTACGTCTCCAAGGGAAGAGCCAAAGGGATTGTGACGGCTATTGCACTTGAGACCGAGATAGGAAAGATCGCAGAACTGTTGGCAAGAGCATCTCAGCCCAAGGCACCTTTGATCATCCGCATGGAACGATTCAGTCTAAATATCGCCAAAATCATCGGTGTTGTCATCCTTTTTCTATTGATCTTTGGTATCTACAGAGATATGGGACTTAAAGAGATCTTTTTTCTCGCAGTCGCCCTTGCCGTTTCCTCTATCCCCGAAGGCTTGCCGGTCGCTATTACCGTGGCACTGAGTGCTGCCAGTAGCGCTATGAGCCGTCGAAATGTTATTGTACGTGAACTCTCTTCTATTGAAGGCTTGGGTTCGTGTACGATGATAGCCAGTGACAAGACGGGGACACTGACGCAAAACAGGTTGAGTGTCAGTGCCTTTATTACTTCAAACAAAGTCTATACGGGTGAAGAGATACCTTCTTTGGATGCGCTTGTCTGTATGCTGCGTTGTAATGAATCGTCAATGAGAAGAGAGGAAGAAGGCTATCTCTTTCATGGAGATCAGGTCGATATTGCATTGGCCCAATATGCTTTGGATCTGGACGGTGCAGTTTTTGACCTGAAAGAGTCTATCCCTCTTGCAAGGCAGCTGCCTTATGAGCCTTCGAACGGATATGCTCTGAGTATTTATGAAGAGGCTTCGATATTTCGGCATTACCTTAAGGGCTCTGCTGAAAAAGTGATGGAGTTCTGTTACATGAGCGAGGAAGAGAAAGAAAGGATGAAGGAGAGTGTCGTTGAATGGGCCTCCAAAGGGTATCGGACTATAGCCCTTGCTGTAAAAAATAGCACAGACTCAGCATTCAGTCTCAAAGACTTTCATTATCTTGGATTTGCCGCTATTTCTGATCCCCTACGTCCGGGCGTGGCCGAGGCAGTTAAAAAAGCGCAGGAGGCGGGTATCTCGATTGCTATGGTCACAGGGGATCATCCAAGTACGGCGTATTCCATTGCAAAAGAACTGGGTATTGCTATCGACAGAGAAGAGGTGATGAGCGGCCAGGAGATAGAACTGTGGCTAGAACATGGCGGAAATCCTAAAGAGATAGCGCATAAACGGGTCTTTGCCAGAGTCTCCCCCGAACATAAGCAGTCCATTGTCATCGCCTTTCAGGCTTTGGGAGATTTTGTCGCAGTGACAGGGGACGGGGTCAATGATGCTCCGGCATTGAAATATGCGAATATCGGCATCGCAATGGGGAAAAGCGGTACGGATGTCGCGCGTGAGTCCAGTAATCTTATCTTGACGGACGACTCATTCAGTTCCATCATCAACGGGATAGAAGAGGGGCGGATAGCCTATGATAATATACGAAAGGTTATCCATCTTCTGATCTCTACAGGATTTGCAGAGATAGTGCTTATATTGCTGTCTTTGCTGTTCTTCCTGCCTATCCCGCTTTTGCCTGTGCAGCTGCTTTGGCTCAACCTGGTGACGAATGGGATACAGGATGTCGCATTGGGACTTGAAAAAGGGGAACATGATGTACTTAAACGCAGACCCCGTCCTCCTAAAGAGAGGATATTTAACGCTGTTATGATACGGCGTGTAGTCAGCGGAGGTCTCTATATGGGGATCTCGGCCTTTGCGGTGTTCTATACGGTACTCTCGTTTGGCTACAGCGAATCCTCTGCACGGAACATCACACTTTTGTTGATGGTACTGTTTGAAAATGTCCATGTCTTCAATTCACGTTCGGAAAAACACTCTATATTTAAAATAGAACATAGAAGAAATGCTCTTCTACTCTTTTCAGTACTCTTTACACAGATCATTCACATCTCATCTTTATATATACCCTTTATGCAGGAGCTATTAGACTTGGAACCGGTCTCTTTGTCACAATGGATGCTGCTTTCTCTTATTGCCCTGGGATTGGTGATAGTCATGGAAATAGAAAAAAGTCTTGCCAGGTATAAAGAAAAGAACTGATCTTAGAATACTCTTGGTTTCTTACGGCTGTGTCCGCTTAAAAAAGTACTCCGTCATATGTTCAAGTGTGTCTACTTTTGAATAGTCGGTCTCAGGGACTTCGACACCCAGAGTCTCAAAGAGTGTCGTCAGTATCTTCAGGAAGTCAAAGGAGTCGATTTCCAATGAACGCTGTATATTGGCAGAAGCATCGATCTCATCCGCTTCAATATCGGGTGCTATAGCGAGTATTGTAGTGATGATTTTGTCTTGTATCTGATCTTTTGTCATGACAATTCCTCCGGTCTTTGCAGGATCTGGTTTAGTCTCTCAAGAAAGAGTGCACCGGTCCGCCCGTCAGTGGCACGATGATCGCCTGCCAGAGTGGCTTGCATCACTTTTCGTACACATAAGGCATCGCCTTCTGCCCAGGGTGAATCGACAATACGTCCTAATCCGACGATTGCGACTTGGGGCGGATAGATAACACCGTATACGCGCTCGACACCAAGATCACCGAGGTTGGTGATAGTGATGGTCTGTTCACTCATTTCGCTTCCTCGGAGTTTATTGGAACGGGTCCGGGTGATAAGATCATCCAGAGCTCGCATGGTCATATCCAGATCCATCTCTTGCGCATTGACTAAGGCCGGAGTGATAAGCCCTCCCTTGCGAAGTGCGATAGCGATGCCGGGATTGATACTCTTGCTGATGAGGTGATTGTCATGCTGCCAATAGCCATTGAGTTCAGGAACCTCTTCAAGTGCGCGTACAACTGCGCGGATAAGGAGGGCAGCAGGCAGAATCCGTTCTTGGATACTGCGCTGTGCGTTCATTGTCTCGAGCCATGCTAAAGCCGGGGTCATGTTGATGGAGACACTAAGGTAGTAATGCGGGATCTCTGCATTTGAACGGCTCATGGCCTTAGCGATTGCCTGGCGCATACCGCTTAGAACCGGTGCTCTTTCTTCTTCTTTAGCTGGGATGCTCTCTACATCTTTGAGATGTACAGCCCCTTCTTTTTTAGAAGCAAGAGTGTTCAGGTCTATACCCATTTCAGCCGCTTTTTTTCGTGCAGCAGGAGACACTTTTACCCTTTCATACGAATGTTCTTGTTCTTTCGTCTGTGTCTCAAACACAGTAAGCGGTTCCTTTGTCTCGCTGGCGGTATTCATCGGCTCTTGGATCGTGACTTTTTCTTCAGGTGCAGCTTCTTTTTCAAGGCTTCCGCCCTCAGAACGGATCATGGCAAGCGGCGTCCCGACGGCACATTCAGTCTCTTCTTCTACGAGAAGCTTCTCTACGACACCGTCTTCAAAGACTTCGATCTCTATGACTCCCTTGCTGGTCTCGACTTCGGCGATCACCTGGCCTTTGGTGACAGTATCACCTTCTTTGACCAGCCACTCCATCAAGACAGCGGATTCCATATCCGCCCCCAGACTTGGCATCTTAAACTCGCTCATGATTCCTCCATTATTTTTCG
>JBFEIF010000113.1:0-6719 GCA_041553795.1 Sulfurimonadaceae bacterium | reverse complement strand
GAGGCGATTTCATGATCTTTGGTGTCCTGACCAAAGACACAAGCCGTGCCGGAGAACTCATTCCTGTGCTTAAAGAGGTTGCCAACTCATTTCCGGGTATTTTCGGTATCTCCAAACAGGCCGGGGTCTTTGAACGCGGTCTTGGGAAAGGACGGACGGTCGATATAGATATCAGTGGATCCTCTATAGAAGAGATCGCAGGAGTCGGTGCCCAGCTTTTTGGGACGCTTGCCCAGACCATCCCGGGATCTCAGATCAGACCTGAGCCCTCTATCGAACTTCTTTTTCCCGAAGTCAAGATCATTCCTGACCATGAACGTCTCAATGCCGTCGGACTTGATGCAAGGTCTTTGGGAATTATCGCAGATGTACTGATGGACGGAAGAAAGATATCCGAGTTCAAAGTGGATGGAAAGAAGAAAATCAATCTAATCATCAAAGCTGATCAAAAAGATATTCAGACCCCTGAAGACGTATACCATTCTCTGGTCGCGACGCCTACAGGTGACCTTGTCACCTTTGATTCGCTCTCCACACTGCAAAGAGACAGCAGTCTGAGTGTTATTAGACATCTTGGCGGAAAACGGACAATCACCCTTCAGGTAACACCGCCAAACGACCTTACCGTCCAGGAGACAATCGAGATCATTCAGGCCAAAGTCTTGCCTACGGTCAAGAACAAGAACCTTGATATCCAGTTGACGGGAACCGCCGATAAACTGGTCCAGACAATTTCCAGCATGGAGTTAAACCTTATTCTGGCTATCGTGATAACCTATCTTTTGATGGCTGCACTCTTTGGCAACTTCTTCTATCCTTTGATCATCATGATAACGCTTCCTCTTGCTGCAGCAGGCGGTTTCATCGGTTTGAGTCTGACCAATACTTTTTTATCCTCCCAGCCTCTTGATATCTTGACGATGCTGGGCTTTGTGATCCTTATCGGGATCGTCGTCAACAATGCGATTTTGATCGTACATCAAAGTCTTAATCTCGTACGCAATCATGCCATGGAGTACAAAGAAGCTGTCATCGAAGCGACCCATTCACGTCTGCGTCCGATATTTATGAGTACGCTCACCTCCTTGTTCGGGATGTTGCCTCTAATTCTGGCTCCGGGTCCGGGTTCTGAGTTCTACCGGGGCTTGGGTTCTGTAATCACCGGGGGGCTTGCGCTCTCGACACTCTTCACACTCTTTGTCATTCCGGCTCTGCTTCTTTTTGCAATCAGGATGGAAACAATTAAACCTGTAAAAGAAGAAAAATGATGAAAAAAATCTTACTGATATCCTTATGCACTTTATCACTTTTTGGCCTGACTCTGGATGAAGCCGTTGAGCGGGCCATGAAAAACAGCCCCGGCCTGAAAGAGAAAGAGCTTCTATATCAAGCATCCGAAGAAGAGACCGCTATAGCACGCTCAGGGTTTCGTCCGACACTGGATCTGACCTACGGTTACAGCCAGTTCTCTAAAAAAAGCTATGTCGGCGCCAATAGCGCCTCTTCGGCAGATGCAGCAATCAACTACAACCTCTTTAACGGTTTTTCCGATACATTCAATCTCAAAGGCAATGAAGAGGATGCAAAGGCAGCCCAATATACCCGCGATGCAGCCAAGGCAGATCTGAGACTTCAGGTCTATCTTGCCTATATCGACTATCTCCGTTCACAAGAACAGATCACCGTATCTGAAAAGACCATACGTCTTTTGGAACAGCAGCTGCATGATGCTAAAAACTTCTATGAGCAGGGGCTCTTTGCCAAAAATGATTTTCTTCAGGTCCATGTCGAGCTCTCTTCTGCCAGACAGGCACTCTTAAGTTCAAAACGCAACACCAAGATATCTTTTTACAGACTCAAGCGTCTGCTTGGCTCCGAACTTCACGAATATGAGAGTGTTGAGACTCTTGTACGAGAGGAAAAAGAGCTAGTGATACCGGTCCTTCAGAAGAAGATGTATGCAAACCGAAGTGAACTGAGATTTTTGGATGCTCAGCAAAAAGGACTTGAGTATGCCTATGAAGGTGCCGTTTCAAACTACTATCCAAAGATCGACCTTCAGGCCAAATACCAGGTTGCCGGCGAAGACCCTATTCCCAACGGAGGCGCGACATTCCAGACCCATGATCAGACTACGCTCAGTGTCAATCTTTCGTGGAACCTGTATCGGGGTGGAGCCGATGAAGCACGGCGGGCTTCCTTATTAGATCAGAAAAACGCCAGTGCGGAGCGTATACGATCGCTTTACCTGGAACTTGATTTTCAGCTTGAGCAGGCGATGACGGCCTATGAACTCGCAAGAAACCAGATAAAGGTCGCGGCAAAAGCGCTGGAACAGGCAAAAGAGAACTTCAGGATAACCAAAGACCAATTTGATGCCAACATCGCCAATACAAGTCTGATGCTGGATGCCCAAAGGTTTTTGGCACGTATAGAAGTCGATTACTATTCTGCCTATTTTGCCTTGTATGATGCAATGGGAGAGATCGAGCGTGTCGTGGAAGAAGAGGTCTTCTAAAAAGACCTTCCTCCAGTTGGGGATTAGACCGTGGTCTAGAATTGGATCTCGGCTAAAAGCCTGTTAGTCCCTATCTCTACACGAAATATCTTATTGGCGATCTGAAACAGCTTACTGTTCGGATCTGATTCAAGCTTTAACTTAAGATCATACGGCACCGGTTTGGCGATCTTGATATAATCATCCGGTATACGTTCTCCTACACTGACCTTTTTCTGCCAACCCGGAGGAAGCGAACCCGTACGTTTCAGTTTTTTCTGCTGACCCGGTGGTAAAGAACTGTAATAAGACTCTATAACATTTTTTTCTTTTGAAGAAAAATACTTGTTCTTCTTTTTATGGTTCTTGTTTTGCTCTTTTTTCTCATGCTTGCCATTGCCCGCATGTTCAGGTTTTTGAGCATGCAAACTTCCTGCACATAATAACGCACTGACCAATACCGTACTCAGTATTCTCATATTGTCTCCCTATTTTCAGTATTTACAATAATATCCCAAAAAGCATAAATAAAACTAAAGAGGCCGCTCCGCTCATAAGAGCATACGGCAGCTGTGTACGCACATGTTCCATAGTCTCACAATCTGCTGCCATCGCTGAGATGATCGTCGTATCCGAGATAGGCGAACAGTGGTCACCGAAAACACCCCCTGAGATAACAGCCGCGATGACAAGAGGAATATGTGCATCCAGGACAGCCGCCATAGGCAATGCTATCGGGATCATGATACTAAAGGTCCCCCAGGAGGTCCCTGTAGAAAAAGAGATCAGACCCGAGACAATAAAGATGAGTCCCGCCAGATAGGCCGGGTTCAATGTGCCTTCCATCAAAGAAGCCAGATAAGGGCCAGTTTTAAGCTCTACTGTCACCTCCCCCAAGGCAAAGGCCATAAGCAATATCATCCCTATCCCTACCATGCTTCCCGCGCCGGTCTTCAACTCAGTGAAATACTCCTGCACACTCATCACTTTTTTATAAAGATAATAAAATGCGATAAAGACAAGCGTAAAGAATACCGAGTAAAAGATAGAGGATGAACCGCTTCCTTCCAAGATGTTTCCATGCCCCGTCAAATACAAAAACACCGGCACACTGAGCAGCATGACCGCGATCGGATAGAACATCGCCCTGATCTCACCAGAAGAGTCTTGAACAGGCATGACACAGGCTTCTTCTAAGAGCTTTGCATCACGTTCTGAAGCTTTCATCGGCCCGAAGTCTTTGTCGGTATAGATTATAATAAACAAGACGGCCATTGTCACTATGGCATAAAAGTTCAAAGGTATCGCATAGACGAGTAGCGAAAGTTTGTTCCCGCCTATGACACCTTCAGCGATCTGCACACCAATAAGTCCCAGCAGCAAGGCACCCCAGCCATTAAAAGGAAAGAGAGAACAGACGGGAGAAGATGTACAATCACACAGATAGGCAAGTTTTGCCTTTGATATCCTGTAGCGTGCCGCAAGCGGTTTTGTCAGTGTCCCTACGACCAAGGCGGTTATTGAGGACTCTAAAAAGATCAAAACACCGATAAAGTATCCCATCATCAGCGTGTCTTTTTTATTTTTGATACGCTTATTGCTTACATACGAGATGAAAGCTTCGATCCCTCCTGAGACGGAGATCAGCCGTATTATCGCACCTACCATTACGACAAAAAAGAGGGTCTTGAGCTTCCAGTCTTCATGAAACTGCGACAGCAAGCGTTCTATCGTCATAGGGATGAAGTCAAGCAGGTCCCAATTCAAAAGTATCAGTTCGCCAAAGACAATACCGCTGAGTAATGAAAGGAAGACCTGCCTTGTCAACAAGGCCATAAAGATAGCGAATAGCGGAGGAAGGAGAGAGAGACTGGAAAGGGTGTCTATCTTAAAGCTCCACTACATAGCGTGTGATACCCGGGCGGCCAAACTCTTCGAGATAATAATCGCTTTTCTTCTGCTCTTTGGCTGTAAAGCCCATCTTCTCGTACGCTAGCTGTGTCTCTATTGAACCGATCTCTATACTTGTCTGCGCGCGCCTGAACCCTTTTAGCCGTGCATTCAAGAGTACTTTTTTGACCAGTTCCTTGACGACGCCAAGTCCGCGGAACTTCTCTTTTGTGATCATAAAGTCAAGTACTATCGTATTTTTCTCAACGCTTGGTTCGCAGATGAGAAAGCCCGATATCCTCTCTTTATAGTCCCCTTGACAGCCCATACTCTCCAATGCCTCGCTCATAGAGTCCCAGCTGACCTTGTGTCCGTCATATCCGCACAAAGCTCCAGCCTGCTCACCGTCAACCTCTGCGATAAGGAAGTTGCTGTAATGGCATATCGTCTTTATATCATGTGTGATAAGGGTCTTCAACGTACTCATTATGTCATTCGACGGAGAAAGAATACGGTCAAAAACGCCTTGCTTTTTTCCTGCACGTGACGACTCTAGAATAGCCCATGCAATAAAATCTGCATCTTCGACTGTTGCTGTACGAATGTTCATAATAACTTTCCTAACCCTAAGAAGTTTAAATTACGATTATGGTATTATAGTTATCTTTAAATCAAACTAAGTTATTAGATATATTATGAAAAATATTCTTTTCTGCCTTTTAACCCTACAGCTTTGCGCAGATATCGATTTGCCAAAAAACACAAAACAGCTGCTTGTGGTCTCCAGCCATGACTTTGGATCCACACAGGGAAGCCTTCAGGCCTACGAAAAGTCACACGGTATCTGGCAGAAGAGCTTTGAGCCAATAAAAGTAAACCTTGGCCGGTCCGGTATGGCATGGGGCAAAGGTTTGATTGCATTTTACCCGGCTCAAGAAGAACCCGTAAAAAGAGAAGGCGACGGAAGATCACCCGCCGGACTTTTCACTCTGGAAAGTTTTTTCGGCTATGAAAAAGGAGACTACCGATTTCCCTACCTACAGAGCACACTTTCAGACCTCTGTATCGATGACAGCAGTTCCCCTGTTTATAACACCATAGTCCATTCGCAAGATACCGGAGCATTTAAAAGTTTTGAATATATGAGACGAAGTGATAAGCTTTACAAATTAGGTATTGTAGTAGGACACAATCCCCAAGCGGTCCATGAAGGCGGTTCGTGTATCTTTATCCATATACAAAAAGATCATAATGCACCGACGTCCGGATGTACGGCTTTAGTGGAAGAAAAACTTCTCATCCTTATGCAATGGCTTGACAAGACCAAAGAACCGCTTCTTCTTCAGCTCCCAGAGATATATTTACCCCAGGAGTTCCGCTGAAGCATCAGACTGCCGTCTATCTAAAATATTTAGTTTGGACATCCCGCTTCAGCTTCAAACAGTTTCTTGCCTACATAGGGTTTAATACGCCCGTGCCATTCGACATAGCGTATAGATTCGCGTCCGCATGATTCCATCGAGGCCTTGCCATAGGCCTTCATCTGCTTGATAGCATCGCGCAGCATACAGCTGTCATTACTGTTTTCAATAACACGGATCATCCAATAGTTGATTGCCGTAATATCGTTCAAACAGGCCGTCTTTGTCTCATCGGGTGAAGAGACCTCAGGCACTACTTCTGCAGAGCCGACTTCCGTGTTCTCTCTCAAAGCATAGAGTTCCTCTTTTAGACTTGCCAGACTCCTGTTATAATATTCAAGCTCCGTAGGTTTTTTCTTAGCCGCCGGCGGCACAGGGATCGCAGCAGGTCTGATCATCTCTGCCGGTGCTGCGACTGCTGATACAGGTGCCGCAGAGATTTTTTCGATAGAGGGTTCTTCTTCAGCCGACTTGGCAGGGCTTGGAACCGGTACTGCCACAGGAGCGGCCTTCGTGAGCATTTGCGTCTGAACAGAAGTGCTATTGGCAGCCGCGGCCGCTTCTTTATTGAGTGTGAGTTTTTCTTTTTTCCTGTTTTCTTCGACAGCCCGCATTATCTTTTTATCCAAAACGAAGCCGGCATCCGATATTTTCTTCAGTGCGGTAAATTCGCCCTGAGTATAAAGAGTCTGTATCTCTTTTTCCAGCTGCTCTTGAATGACGGCATTGCGCTTGCTTAACACCCGCAGCTCTTTCGCATAAGACTTGATCATCTCCTTGTCTATCACGAGCTCTGCATCATCCTTGGTCTTGTCCAGAGTAAAACCCATCTGCATGGTTTGGTTGGCATCGATACAAAAGGCTTCCAAAAGCTCCGGTCTGTCCTGATAGATATCAAGACCCTTGATCTG
>JBFEIF010000112.1:0-6760 GCA_041553795.1 Sulfurimonadaceae bacterium | reverse complement strand
GAAGCTAATGCCGTATTAAAAGAGCAGACAATGCCTTTTTTAGCTTTTATACAGACTTCCGGAAATCATAGACCTTACACGATCCCGGAGGATTCTGACGGTTTTGAGCTTTCAGATGTTTCTGATGAAGAGATCAGCAAATACGGGTTCCAGTCTAATAAAGAGTACAACGCCTATCGATTGATGGATTACTCTATCGGAAGTTTTATCAAACAGGCCAAAGAGTCAGGATATAGCAAGGATACTATTTTTGTCTTTTGGGGGGATCATGGTATAGACGGTATCTGCGGACCGGAAGCATTTACCTGCGATAATAATTCCCAGCTTAATCTGGGTGCACATCGTGTCCCTTTTGTTATCTGGGCCCCGGGATATATCAAAGAGCCTAAGGTATTTGACAAAGTGGCTTCAGAAGTGGATGCACTGGCAAGCATAGCAAGCTTTGCCGGCCAGCCTTATCGGGCAACGACTCTGGGAAGAGACCTGTTTGATCCTCAGTATGATGCATCCCGTTATGCCTTTACCGTTTTACATACAAAACCTTTACAGATCGGTCTGGTGGATGATAAGTATTGGTTGAAGATGAGTGAGAATGGGGACAATGTACATCTGTATGAACTAATGGGAGATAACCCTCGTGATGATGTCAGTTCTGCTCATATAGAAAAGACACAAGAGATGAAAACACTCACCAATGCCATTCATAAGACAGTTCAATACATGCTGCATAATAATACGAGGGAAAATCTCAAAGACTAAGGCTTAGAGCCTTAATAGCACTTCTGCTTTTTATACAGGGTAAAACTATCATCTATCTTACCGTCAATATTTAAAAAACTGGATGTAAGATACTCTTCATGTACGTCCAAAAGGACCGATCCAATCTTCTCGAATGCAATCGGAAGAGCAGCGTGTCTCATACTTCCCTGATCAAGCTTTGAAGAAGAACCAATGACGGTATAAAGTGTTCCTGCAAAGGGCGTCTTTTCAAGTCTTTTGCAATAGCTGCTGTTATTGTCCTGGACGACATGAAGCTTTGTGTCAAAATGGGTCGAGTCCTGATAATGCTTGTGGATCAGTTTTGAACGTTCATAGAGATGGGAGTGTCCGCTATAGACCAGGTCGACATCATACTTTTCCAAGACAGGGATGATGTTTTCACGCACAAGAAACAGTCTTCCAGTCATCGAGAGCTTGTAATGGCTGTCGCGCGGATTGTCTGAATTGTGTCCGCCATAGGTGTATGGAGGATGGTGAAAGATGGCTACGGTCCATTTCTTGCTATTGGCCTGCAGGTCTTTTTCCAGCCATTTGAGAAGTTCGGAGTCTTTGGAGAGATCTGTTGTCTCGGTATCGATCAGAAGGATATGCAGGTCGCCCTGTTCAATGGAATAAAACTTTTTGTTATTGGAAGCTGTCCCGCCTGATTGGCCCAGAATTGGGGACTCAAAGATATCATAAAAAGCCCAGCGTCTGGCATCATGGTTTCCTATGACAGCCCAGGGGACATTGGTCTTAAGCAACTCTGCATAGGGCTCGAAAAGGCCTTTGTTATACTGTTTTTGTGTTCCTGAAGAGTAGGCATTGTCTCCCAATAAAAGCCAGAGATCCAGGGCTGTTCCGTGCATATAGTCCTGCATAGCCTTGAACACCTTTAGCTGATCCGGGCCGGCCTGACCCGAGTCGCCGATGATCCAGATCTTCTGAGGCTTGTCTTTGTCTTTGTGCAGAGTCTTGAACGAGCGATTGTCATTATCTATTTGAAGTGAGTCTGAACGGACTTCATAGATATAGGAACTTCCTTCTTCAAGACCTTTTATAGTGATATTGTGGCTGTCTGTCGGTGCCTCTTCACATATTTTTATATCAGCGACAAGTTTGCCGTATTTGACACAGCCGATCTCGCTTTTTGGTGTTTGCCATTTTATCTGGATGGAGTCATAGCTCTGCATCTGTAGGTATGGTTGGCGCGGAATGTGACGGTAGCTGTCGTATGATACGACGCCGATACGGCCTGTTGCGTAGAGTAAGATCAGAAGAAGCAGGAAAAGGAATATCTTTTTAATTCGGTTCATAAGCGGTTCTTTCAGTTGAAGTATCGGGATTATAGCACATCATATGCATCAGCATCTTGTGAACGCTCCACAGCTTTTACACAGCAAGATGCTAGAATGATAAAAGCAAAAGGACAGATTATGAACCTACTTAAAACAAAATCATGGATGCTTAAAGAGAACCGCGTGACGGATGAAGCGATATATTATGACCGCCGCACGCTGATGAAGATAGCGGCTATCTCGGGTGCCGCTGCGATGTTGCCAAGTCCACTCGAAGCGGCCAGAAACTATCTGGGTAAAGCCTTGAAGTTTAGTGTTAACAAAGGCTTTAATAATCTTGTGCCGACAGACTATGATCAGGTGACAAGTTATAATAATTTTTATGAGTTCTCGCTTTCTAAAGACGGACCGGCCAAACTTGCCCATACGCTTCAGCCTGAACCGTGGACGATAGAGATAACGGGCGAAGTGATGAAACCGATGGTCATCGATATGGATAAGATCCTGACGGAATTTCCTTTGGAAGAACGGATCTACCGTTTTAGATGTGTCGAAGGGTGGTCGATGGTCGTTCCCTGGATCGGATTTGAATTCTCTTATCTTTTAAAAAAAGCGGGACTTACCTCGAAATCAAAGTTTGTTCAGTTTCAGACGAAGTTTGATCCGCAGATGTTTCCAGAGCAAAAATCTGAAGGTTTTTTCGGTAATATTCCTTTTCCCTATGTCGAGGGTCTTCGCATCGATGAGGCAATGCACCCTTTGACACTGTTGAGTGTCGGTCTTTACGGCAAGACACTTCCGAAACAAAACGGTGCGCCTATACGTTTGGTCGTACCGTGGAAGTACGGTTTTAAAAGTATCAAGTCGATCACGAAGATACATGTGATGGACACGATTACGCGCAGTACCTGGAACGAAGTCAATCCAAAAGAATACGGTTTTTATTCAAATGTGAATCCTGAAGTCTCTCACCCGCGCTGGTCTCAGGCAAAAGAACGTCCTTTAGGTTCTTTCTTCAAGCAAAAGACGCAGATGTTCAACGGATATGGGAATGAGGTCGCGGGATTATATGCAGGGATGGATCTAAAGAAAAACTTTTAGCGAGAAGCGATGAAAGGCTGCTCGCAAAGAGTCAAGAGGAAATATGAAAAAGATTATTTGGTTTGTCGCTTTCTTGCCCTTGTTGTATATTGTCTATAAAATGGCATGGGCTTTTGAATATCCACGTTATATAGCTGCGTTTATTTATGAACACGAGGGCAGTTTCTTAGGCAAGTTTCCCAATGACCCTTTAAAGTTTACAGCAGATCTTCTGGGTATCAATGCCATCCATTTTCTGATAGCGACGTTGAGTGTGACACCTTTGCGGTCTTATCTGAAGATTAACCTTGTTAGATACAGACGCTTGCTGGGACTATGGACCTTTGCCTACGCTTTGATGCATTCACTCTTCTTCTTTATAGCTGAGAATGATGGAAGCCTGTTACAGATGATCAATGATGCCTATAAACGGCCCTTTGTGTTTTTTGGGCTGACGGCTTTTCTTATTCTGACGATGATGGCACTGACATCGCCTAAAAAGCTCTACGCCAAGTTTGTCAGATGGCACAAACTGATCTATTTGGCAACAGTACTTATTGCCTTGCATTTTATGATGAGTCAAAAGGTTATTTCTCTTGATGTCGCTGTCTATGTCGGGATATTGGCCGGACTTTTGGCCTTAAGACTTCTCAAGCGATGACTTGTTTCAGAAGTCTTCGCTCAGAATAAGTCTCTTTTATCTTGTTATGAAGGGATAAAGCTGATTGTTTGTCGAGACAAGCTTGGTAGAGAGGGACTCAATGACATTTTTGTACATCTTGACAAAAGAGACCGAGTTGGAACAAGCTATTTCTGTATGCATGGATATACTGAGAATAAAGGCATCATCCGAGGCAACGGTTGCCCTCGCCGTACGGGCTTCGCCTGTTATAGCTCCGATCTCGCCGAATACCATTCCCTCTTGCAGTGTCGTCAGATGTGAAAAGGGATCATCGCCTTCGACCTGCTCATTGTAGCCATAGATATCGACCTTGCCATTGACAATATAATAGACCTCTTTTCCGAAGTCGCCCTGTTCAAAGATATGAACACCTCTGGCCGGACGTATGAACTCTGAGTGTTCTGTCAGGCTGACGATCTCTTCATCAGTAAGATTGTCAAAAAAGTGGATCTTCTTGCGCACAGCAAGGAGCATACTCATCTCACGCGAAAGTTTGTCTCTGTTTATCGGGTCAAGTCCTGCACCGGGGGTAAGCATTTTGTTGAGTCTGTCATATTTCATGACAACGATGGAAGGGATCACGCTGTCTTCGAGAAGGATGATCTTTTCCATTCTGTACTCAGTAATCTTCTTGATATATTCAGCCGGATCGTCCAGAAACTGTTCAGGCAGTAAGATTTCTTCAGAATTGATAGGTAGGCTCATATAACTCTCAATCATAAATTATTTGTAAATATTATACAGTGTGAATTTTGTATAAAAATTAAACTGTCTTGAAAAGTGTTTATATTTACAATAACCCTATGTTATAATCTTAAAGATGGGGACACACAAAAAGGAAAGCGTATCAAATCACATGATCTTGTAATATTAGGTGCGGGGGCAAGCGGTCTTATGCTTGGCACACAGTTGTTTGAAAGAGGTTTTGATGACTTTGTCATTATTGATCACAATGCTCAATCGGGAATGAAGATCAAGGTCTCCGGAGGTGGGAAGTGCAATGTCACGAATGAGTCGGTTAGTGAAGACAATTATCTTGGTGAACCAGGGTTCGTAAAAGCAGTATTGAACAGATATACGCCGGCACAACTCTTAGACTTCTTGAAACACAAAGGCGTTTTTCCCAAGATCAGATCACTTGGTCAGTACTTTTGCAAAAAGAGTGCAGATGAGGTCATCGGTGCATTGAGCAGCACTCTGCCGCCAAAAGCCCTTCTTTTATCTCAAAAAATACTGGACGTAGAAAAAGATACCGGATTCACAGTCAAAACAGATAAGATGCAGATCCATTGCAGGCATCTTGTCGTCGCGACAGGTTCTCCGGCTTACCCTCAAGTCGGAGGAAGTGATATCGGGCTTAAGATCGCATCACAGCTGGGCCATTCATATGAAAACTTTAGTTCGGTGCTTGTAGGCTGGACGGTACAAAAAGATCAGTTCTGGATGAAAGAACTAAGCGGTATATCGACTTATGTGAGTATTGATGTCGGACATAAAAAGCTTTACGGAGACCTGCTGTTTGCGCACAAGGGTATTAGCGGTCCTGCTGTATTGTCGGCTTCTTTATATTGGAAAAAAGGTCTGGTCAAGATAGACTTTCTGCCAAAACTAAGCCTCAAAGCAGTCCTTAAAGATAGAAACAAGCAGATATCCACGCAGGTTGACCTGCCTAGACGGCTAGTGAAAGAGTTACTGGAAAATATAGGCATACCGGATAAAGCTGTTAAAAGTCTGACCCCGCAGGAGTGGGAAAAACTGGCAATGCTTAAAGAGTATCCCATGTCGCCTGCAGGGAACTTTGGTCTTAAAAAAGCAGAGGCCTGCCGGGGCGGTGTCTTGACCGCTGAGATCGATGCAGGTTCGATGCAGAGCAAATTGCATGATAATCTCTATTTCATTGGCGAAGTCGTAGATGTGACGGGTGAGCTGGGAGGTTATAATTTTCAGTGGGCTTTCAGTTCTGCGATCGTCTGTGCGGAAGATTTAAGGAAAAAAATAAGCGGTGGCGGTCGTTAAAGAAAGTTTCTTTAGAAAAACTCAAATATAAGCTATAATATTCAAAATGAAGGAGTGGCTATGCACCTTAGTTTCAAACCTGAACATATCGTTAGTAATCAGATATCTGATGATGTACTACTGACTGCTTTGAAAGAAGCCTTCGATCTGCGACTAAGAAGACATGACACACCTAAGACAGCAGAACTACAAAGTTTGATGCTGCAAGTCGTTCCTATAGAAGAGATACGTTCTCTGGGAATAGAACACCTCCCGTACTTTCTGGACTGCTATGCAGCCTGGATCATTTTAGAATATCTTAATCGTCAGGGCACGATTACTCTTTTCCATCTCAATCTACAAAAGATGTTTGATTTTGAATATCTTGATGCGATCGTACGCCAGCATGAAGAGGCCTATGTCGGTGTCATCCAAAAGATGAGAATCTGTGGCAATTAAGACACCGTTTCTGAGTGTAGACGGAATAATCGAACTGTATGATGGGGATGAGTTAAAGGGGATAGTCCTTATCGAACGTCTTAACGAACCTCTAGGCCTGGCAATACCGGGCGGGTTTGTAGATATTGGCGAGTCGGTTGAAAAGGCGCTTGTACGTGAGATGAAAGAAGAGACAGATCTTGATGTTGAGATCGTCTCCTTGCTGAATGTCTTTTCTGATCCTTCGCGTGATCCGCGTTTTCATACGGCCTCGGTAGTGTATGTTTGCAGGGCAGAAGGTGTTCCAAGAGGTCTGGATGACGCCAAAGAAGCTCTGGTCTACAAGAAAGATGAGATCCCTTTTGAGAAGCTTGTCTTCGATCATGCCAAAATATTGAAAGAGTATTTGGAAAATAATTACTTATAGATCTCTTCGTAAGCCGATTTCCACCTTTTATGACACCAGAACCATGGCTCCGGATATCTGATGATAGCAGCTGATATTATG
>JBFEIF010000111.1:0-6959 GCA_041553795.1 Sulfurimonadaceae bacterium | reverse complement strand
TTGCAGACATTCGTATACCTGAGCCTGATACCCGCCTAAAGATTTCGCCCCCATCATCGCAATCGACTTGTTTTTCAGGTCTTTGATCGTATTGACCGACGTATTCGAGGCAGACGTGATGATCACGCCTCCAAAACTATCTGTTTTGACGCCATCTTGTATCCTTACCATTGTCGCTATCACCCTGCTGAACATGTTGTAATTGCGTATGATCTCATAATGGGAAGGGTTGGTCATGAGGATATCAAGTCTGTTTTTCTGCAAGGCATCATCAAGCTCATCCCTCTGCAGAACAGACAGCTCGATACTAGTCTCTTTGAGGTTTTTATTCAAATAATCCATTAAGGGCTGATACTCTTGTTCGACCACGGCTTTGGAACGATAGGCAAAGACACCGAACTTTAGACTTGGTTTTGCCAAAAGTGCACCATCCAGACTTAAGAGGATAATAATAGAGATCATCAATGAACGCATAGCCACCTACTCTTTCATATAGTTTTTATTGACGAGATTTTCAAGCGTCACCTTGTGAGCAATAAACCCTTTATCTTGCATCAGGCTGTTCAGCTCGTTGAGAGAGACAAACAGACGCGAGTTCTCACTAAGATAGATATCATTAGCCTCTTTTGAGGGCAATATAACCCCTCTCAAGGCTCGTTCGATAGCTACAGGCGAGACCCCTTCTCGCGTAGCGATACGATAGATCGTATCTTTATAGTTCTCATGAAAGTACCCAAGTGCTCGGAAATGTGCCTGCAAAAGTTTTCTGATAGCAGACTCCCGCCCTTTGATCCTGTCTGTACGTATGGCCAGCACATCAAAGATCAGTTCCGGAAGGTCACGGCTGCTTAAGACATGATAAGCATTTTTATCGATCAGCGATGAGGCAAAGGGTTCATACGTTATCGCAAGGTCGATCTCGTCTTTTTCCCAGGCACCAGACTGCTCGGGAGGAGACACTCTTACTATACTCACATCATCCTCGTTCAAGTCTGCCTTATCTAGGGTTTTTGCAAGTATCAAAGAAGCCAAGGCGGAGTTCTCACACCCTATCCTCTTTCCTTTGAGCTGGGAAAGGTCGGTGATCTGGATTTTGGATAGAAGAATATCCGCTCCCGCAGAGATGTCCAAAACGGCCACGACTGTCAGCGAAATACCTTTGCTGCGTGCCAGGATAATATCATCTATCGTCATAGCAGCAGCATCCACTTCACCGCTGATGATCCGCTTAAAAGAGTCACTCGCGATGCTTCCCTCCACCAGTTCCACATCGGCGTCCAGCCAGCCAAACTCTTTTGCCTGATAGATACTCTCATATCCTATCCAGGGAATGATACCGACTCTTAAAGGCTTCTCTTGATCACTGCACCCTATGACAAACAGTCCCGTGATCAGAATCAGCATTGTTTTAATAAAAATCATCTTTACCCTAAAGTTATAATTTTTTATTATTTCATGCTATCTTATTTATTCTTAAAAACATCCGTATTATCTGTATTTGTTGGCAATTGATAAAAAAGAGAAGATCAGTTAAATAGATACAAGAGTGTAGATAAGCAGTATCAGGACAAATAAAGTATTTCACTATAAGAGCGTTTTAGAAGTCTTAGTCCCTGCCGGTAAGACAGACTTTCTACTGGATCACATCTTTAAAGCTGATGGTAAACAGTGCACCACTATCAAGATTGCTTACTTCCAGACTTCCCTTGCAGTGTTCATCGATAATGATCTTTGCCATATAAAGTCCCAGGCCTGTCCCGTTATAGGACTCTTTTGTCGTGTAGTAAGGCTCGAATATCTTGTCGATGACACTATCCGGAATACCGCCGGCATTGTCCTGGATCGAGATCTTATGGCTGTCGGCTTCTTTGTAGGTCTTGATAGTGATAATCGGATTTACTATCTTTCGTTCCGAGATGACTTCGAGTGCATTGTTTAAGATATTCAGCAGGACCTGCTTTATCTCATTTTGATACGTCGAGATCTCTTCATAATTTAAAAACTCTCTTCTTATCGCGACCCCCCTATCATGGATGATTGGATTGATGATCTCCAGTGCGCCCTCTATCAATTTTGATGAAGATGTCATTACCGCGTTCTTGTCATCTTTGAAAAAATTTCTGAAATCATTGATCGTATGTGACATATGTTGCGTACACTTTTCAATGTTATCAAGCTGCTCTTCAAAATAGACCGGCTCATACATCTCTAAGGCCTGTTTGATCTTTAAGTCCGAGACCGTGACAGATATCACGGACAAAGGCTGTCTCCACTGGTGTGCGATCATACTTATCATCTCACCCATGATAGCCAGACGCGCCTGTACAAGGAGCATCCTGTCCTTGGCTTTCAATGCTTCTTCTGTTTTGACCTGTTCAGTGATATCGTTGATGATCAGACAGGTATTCTCTTTCCCATCATGGGCTTTGCTTTTTTTGGAAGTCAAACTGACAGATATAGGTTCTGAATCTTTTTTCTCCAGCCGCAATCTACACAGATGCGTCGCAGCGTCTTCACTGAAGTTTTTACAATACAGATAATAGATATCTTGATCTTCTTTAAAGACAAAACCGGTAAAGGGCAGACCTGAAAGGCTCTGCTCCCCCAGCCCTAAAAGGCTGGAAAACGTCATGTTGGACTCGATGATCTTTCCCTCGCTGCTGAGTGTCACATAGCCCGCGGGTGCATTGTTATAGAGGTCGATATAACGTTTGTTTAAATCAAAGAGCTCTTCCTGCTTCTGTCGAAGCTCATTGTTCTGCATTTCCAGTTCAATCTTTTGCACCTGCAATTCATACAGAAGTCTCTTGCTCTCCTCCGAAGAGAGTATCTCATAGGAAAGGGGTATTGTCTCAATGATCTGGTTGATAACATCCTCAGATTTTTTTCTTAAGACCTCTGTCTTCCTTTGTACAGCCAGATCTTTTTGTTTGTTTTGCTTAGACATTATTTTAACCCTCCCCTTTCTTACTCTTGATCTTGACTATGCTAAAAGACTCTCTGTTGTAGCGACAGCATAGATCTCATTCTAATCATTGAGCAAAGCAGTATACGTTACTCTTATATCAAGTATATCAACTTTTTTATTCAATCTCCTTGTCGTATAGGGCTCAAAAAGTTTTTGGGTAAGAAGCTTTTCGACTGTAAAGTAAAGAAGCAGGCTCTCTCTGTTTAAAGCCCAATTCAAAGTCATCTTGCATATTTTTTCAGCCTAATTGTAAAACAGGCGCCATCAGCAACGTTCTTGGCATTTATCTCGCCCTGACAATTTTCTTGTATAATCATTTTAGCCATATACAGCCCTAGACCCGTGCCATTCAATGAACTTTTTGTCGTAAAATAGGGTTCAAATATCTTTTCTAAGATTTCTTCTTGTATACCGCCCGCATTGTCTTTTATCTCAATATAGCAAGAAAGGTCATCAGCACACGTCTTGATCTCTATTCTTCCATTCTTAATATTTCTTTCTTCAATTACATCTTGAGCATTTTTAATCAAAATCAGAATGACCTGTTTTAGCTCATTAATATAAGTGCATATATTTTCATTAAATGAATACGTTTTTTGTAAATCAACACCTTTATCGCTTAACAAGGGTGTTACAAGATCTAAAGATTCATCAATCACCTCGCTTAAAGTCGCTTCAGTCAGCTCTTTATCCTCTTTAAAAAATTCTCTAAAATCTTTAATCGTTTCTGATAAATGCAGCGTACAATCCGAGATCTTCCTTAGATGTTCATCATATACTTCTCCATCATACTCATGCAGAGAGTTCTGTATTTGCAAGAAGCTCGTAAGTGCAGCTATTGCTGCCAGCGGTTGCCTCCATTGATGTGCTATCATCGCGATCATCTCTCCCATCTGAGCATGACGGGAATGTTCCAGAAGCAAAAGATCCTTCTCTCTATTTTTTTTGACCTCGGCAGCGACCTTATGTTCCAATGTATCATTAATCTCTCTAAGACGGTTATTGGCTACATAAAGCTCCTCTGAACTTAATTCCAAAGCATGTTCAATAAACAGCCCATCTTTCTCATAATCCTTATAACTTTTAGAGACATCTAGAAGCAGCTCTTTTACTTTGTCATCTAAGGATTTCAAGTCGACCTCTTTTCCATATATGCGTTTGAGCTGTCGTTTTAATAATCTATGCATTGTTATCTAATCTTCATAAATGATAGTCATCGTCATTGTTTGATTATGCAGCTGACACTGCTGGATATTGTTCGCATTGGGTGCTATTTCACCATAAGAATAGAAGCCGGCAAGTTTTACATTATCACCCAAGACATCGACGACAGCTTCAAGCTCTTCGTCGATCAACTGATTCATAACAAGTCTGCGCCCCACACAACTTACGATCAACCCAAGTGCCTCTTTTGAACTTTCCTTTTTTGCTATTTGTGCCGCTTCGCCTGCGCCGCTGATCAGAGCATTGATATTCGGCTTCATCAACCTTGCACTATAACCTTCATTAATATCACCCCCAAATACAATAGACTTATCTTCTTCATTGACAGTTTGCAATGTTCTGATAACCTCTTCATCTCCCTCTTTCCCCTTGATACTCAAAGGAAACCGCATCCCGCTGCTCGGAAGGTCTTGAGCATATTCACCAAGATACCTCTTATACAGATCAAGTGCTGGTTCTCCATCAAGTTCATATAACACATTACCTTTTGACTTTGTAATCAGCCTTTCTCCACCAAAGCTACTCCAGCCGGCACAATAACTGCTGCTTACGGTTAAGGAGTCGCCATAAAAACCTAAGACTGCTATCACTTTCTGACGAGGTATACCATCAGCTATCACCCATGTTTCCTGAAACCGTCCCCCATCAGCAGCCATACCACCTGACTTTGGGATATCTGTGACTTCATTGAAGGCTTCGACAATATCTGAACCATTAAAGAAGAGTCCGTCTGCTATGACAAAAAGATGTTTCAGCCCTTCTTCTTCAAACTCAGACAGGAGTCTTTTAGCTGCTTCTTTAACTGTATCTGTCTCGTTAAGCTCAACACTTTTCAAAACTACTTTTGATGAGTCAAAACTTATGGCCGTTGCAACAATCGCATCATCACTAATAAGACCGTTAAGAATATTCCCCGAAGAAGAACAGCCTATAATATGGGCATTAGGATAACTGTTTCTTAGATACTCATAATGCTTAGAAAGTACAATTTCATCTCTATCGCCAAAAACAGTTACCAAGTCAACATCCTCAGCATTAATGCTACTTTTATTCCATATCCAATGATTATCTTTGTATACCTGTTTTTCTGTTTTCATACTTAATCCTAGATTATTATAATAACAAAATATACTACCATAAAAATAATTTCTTTTTATTTATTCCCACCACCTAGATGTTCCGCTGATAATGCTTAATATTATCTCTTGAATATGCCAATCCTCGGTAGCCTGTAGGCAGCCATCCTCAAAAAAGACTCTCTGATTGCGCTATAATTGCGAAATTATAAAGTTTGCAGAAAGGATAAGGGTCATGGCACAATTTGAACTTAACTCGGCTTACCAACCTTCAGGCGATCAGCCTGAAGCGATCAAAGTACTGACCAACAGTATCAAAGCCCATAACCGTTATCAGACCCTTGTCGGCGTCACAGGAAGCGGCAAGACCTACACTATGGCGCAGTGTATACAGACTTTACAGATGCCTACGCTTATCATGACCCATAACAAGACGCTTGCTGCGCAGCTCTATTCGGAGTTCAAGGGTTTCTTTCCAAACAACCATGTCGAATACTTTATCTCTTACTATGATTATTATCAGCCCGAAGCCTACATCCCGCGGCAGGATCTTTTTATTGAAAAAGACTCTTCTATCAATGATGAACTTGAGCGCCTTCGTCTTTCCGCTACGGCTAACCTGCTCTCCTATGACGATGTCATCTGTGTGGCTTCCGTCTCCGCGAACTACGGTTTGGGAGACCCTGAAGAGTATGTCAAGATGGTACAGGTCCTTGCCGTCGGGGATGAGATCAACCAAAAACAGCTTCTTCTGCGTCTTGTCGAGATGGGATATACCCGTAATGACAACTTCTTCGACCGCGGTAATATCCGTGTTTCGGGTGATGTCGTCGATGTCTTTCCGGCCTACCATGAGGATGAGGCAATACGTATAGAGTTTTTCGGAGACGAAGTCGATTCTATCTACAGTATCGACGTACTTCAAAACAAGAAGATAGAGACTTTCAACAAGGTGACCATCTATGCGACCAGTCAGTTTGCTGTCGGGAACGAGAAGCTCACCCGCGCTATCAAACGCATTGAAGAGGAGCTGGATCAGCGTCTGAACTATTTCTCCAAAGAAGAAAAAGCAGTCGAATATCAGCGTCTCAAACAAAGAACTGAATTTGATCTTGAGATGCTTGAAGCGACCGGGATGTGTAAGGGTGTCGAGAACTACTCCCGCCACCTGACTGACAAAAAAGAGGGGGAAGCTCCCTTCACGCTCCTGGATTATTTTGCCCAGCGCCACAAAGAATATCTTGTCATCGTTGACGAATCACATGTCTCCCTTCCTCAGTTTCGAGGGATGTATGCCGGGGACAGAAGCCGTAAAGAGGTCCTCGTCGAATACGGGTTCAGGCTTCCTTCCGCACTGGACAACAGACCCTTCAAGTTTGATGAGTTTATCGAGAAAGCGCCGCATTATCTTTTTGTCTCTGCGACTCCCAATGAGCTTGAGCTGGAGCTCTCCTCTGCCGTTGCCCATCAGATAATCCGTCCTACGGGTCTGCTTGACCCTGTCATCGAAATCAAAAGTTCGGACAACCAGGTCGAAGACCTTCATGACGAGATCAAGAAGATCATTGCGAAAGATGAACGGGTCCTGGTCACGACACTCACCAAAAAGATGTCAGAAGCCCTCACCAAGTATCTTGCAGACCTTGGCATCAAAGTCCAGTACATGCACTCGGACATCGATGCGATCGAAC
>JBFEIF010000110.1:0-7263 GCA_041553795.1 Sulfurimonadaceae bacterium | reverse complement strand
CATCCCGATGAGACTGCCTGGAAAGTCAAAGGGTAAAAGAAGCGAGATACCCTCTCCCATAAGATAGATGGCAAAGATAATACTAAGCTCTTTAAAGACTCTCATCGTATGTTACAGGACGATCTCTCTGTAGTCGCTGCGCGTATTTGCCAAGGGCTTGTTGGAGATCCCTCTTAGACTGTAGACAAAAGAGATCTTTGTCTCGTTGGTCTGGTTCTGGTGGGCATGGTGCAGCGTCTTGGCGTGAAAAAGGATGACATCGCCTTTATGCAGGTCATGATGTACACGTTTTGAGATGATCTCCTTGTTCTTTTCAAGGTCTTCTCTGAAGGAAAGACGCTCATCAAACTGGTCACGGGTAAAAAGCATCTTGTGTGATCCGGGGATGAACTCCAAAAGACCGTTTTCAAGGAACTCGTCTCCCAGGCTTAGCCAGATGGACAGCAGATTCTCATTCTCATAATGCCAATAGCGTATATCCTGATGCCATGAGGTCACGGAACTCTTTTGAGGAAGTTTGGTCATGATCGAGTTATGGTGTGCCAAAAGGAGGACAGGTGCTTCACCAAGCAACTGTTGCAGAACAGGTCGGATCTTTTCATTTGTCATCCACGCAGCAAAAAGAGGATCTCTGTCATAGACCTGGCGTAAACGCCGTGTTGTATTGTTCGCCTTCTCTTTTTGCTGATACTCTTCTTCGCTTTCAATAGGTGCTATCTTGTTCTCAAGGTGTTCTTGGGCCTTGGCTCTGATCTGATCGCACATCTCATGGTCTGCAAACTGAGGGAGAAGAAGAAAACCATCGGTCTTGAACGCTTCTATCTGTTGAGGTGTCAATTGCATCATAGGTCTTTCATCGCGCGGTCAATATCACGCTTCATATCTTTTTGTTTAAGATCAGCGCGTTTGTCATGAAGCTGCTTTCCTTTGGCAAGGGCGATTTGTGCCTTGACGATGTTCTTATGGTTGAAATAGAGGCTTAGACAGACAATGGTCATCCCGTCTCGTTCGACTGCCTTGGCAAATTTTGCAGCCTGCTTTTTATGCAGCAGCAGTTTACGTACGCGTCGCTCTTCATGGCGGTAATAGGAGTGCGTCGTGTCAAGAAGACCGATGTGCGAGTTTATCAAAAACAGTTCACCCTTGATAAAGCGTACATAGGACTCTTTAAGCTGTGCCTTTCCGGCGCGAAGTGCTTTCACTTCGCTGCCCAAAAGCTGTATACCTACTTCAAGCTTTTCTTCAATGAAGTAATCATGATATGCTTTTTTGTTGTTGGCGATTGTCTCACCCATTAGGATCTTCCTTGTTCATTTCGGCTTAGCCTTGGATCTAACTCTACTTTTGCCCGGACAAGTTTTCCTTGTCCATTGTCTTTTGCGTTTAATCGCTCTCTTTTAATCGAAAGAAGCTGCTTCCGCTGCCGGAAAAGAACCAGCCTTTTTTATAACTTTTTTTAAGGTTACTGTGCAGATGTAAAGCAGGCTCAAAAAGATCATTTGCATTGGATATGCTATAGTTTTTCAGGATCTCTTTTGAAGGCATCACACTGAGTCTTCCGTATTCGTCAGGGCCAAGCTCTTTGTAAAAGTGCTCCCTGAAAGTCTGATAGACTTTGGGCGTGCTGATCTCGATAGGAGGGGTTATCGTCTCGATATCAAGACACTCTTCATCGAACTTCTCTACTATCTCGCCTATGCCGGAGACATTGGCTGACTTGTAATCATAAATAAAAAACGGGACATCAGCACCCACACGTGATCCGATCTTGGCAAGTTCATTCAGACTCAAGCCAAGGTCCAGAGTGTTGTTGCACATCTTGAGAAAGGTCGCTGCATCGGAACTCCCTCCGCCAAGACCTGCAAAAGAGGGTATTCTTTTATCGACTCTGACGGCGTAGGTCTCGATAAGTTTTGCCAAAGCATCGGAATCCGTCGCTTCTAGCAAGGCCTTATAGGCTTTATAGATCGTGTTGTCTTTTGTCTCACACCCAAAATCTCCGTAAAGAACGAATCCGGGTTCTTTTTTTGATTCGAAACTCAGTTCATCATAAAGATGCGGAAGCTTCATGAAACGTGAAAATATCTCATGATAGTTCCCACGTTTTCCTGTGATCTTCAAAAAGATATTTACCTTAGCAAATGCCTTGTATTTTTTCATTTCTTGAAGCTGCTCATAAAGTTCTGTAGTTCACCCAGTTGAGCTGTTGTCGTCGATGCCTGTTTATTGACGTCAGCAATGGCTTCTTTCAGTTCTTCTCTGAGTATAGTGACAGATGAAGGTGCTTCGATACCGAGTTTGACTGTCCCTTTTTCGATACCCATGATCTTGATCTTAATATTATCGCCAAGCCAGATGGCTTCTTCCAGTTTACGTGAAAGGATTAACATAATGGTACCTTGTTAAGTAAGTATGAAACATCTTTGCTTCTGATCTCTAAGACGGCTGCAAAATGCGCATCATGGAGCAGATAGATCCCGTCTTTGTCACTGCTGAGTGATTCAACAGCTATTTTTTTCCCAAGCCAGATATCTCCAATATCTCCCTTGAAGGTGATACGCTCCATGCTCAGTGCATCCAAAGGAGAGATGGGATTTTCGTTATTATAGCAAAAGCTTCCTTCTCTTAGTCTCTCCAATGCGCTTAAAGAACCGTCACATCCCAACTTATTTGCGATCATCTCACCCAGACTGCGTATATAGGTCCCTTCGCTGACAGTCGCTTCAAAGGTCACAAAGGGATGGCAGTAGTGATTCAGTTTTATATCATACACGGTAGAACGTATCTTTTTAAGTGGAACATCCTCTCCTGCACGGGCAAGGTCATAGGCCCGCACACCGTCTATCTTCTTTGCGGAGAATATTGGCGGCGTATATTCCAGTTCGCCTTTGAGACTCTCTAAGACAGAAAGGACCTCTTGTTCCGGGAAGGGGGCTATGATCTTCGGATCGCTCACGTGTTCGATGTCAAGGGTATCACTTTTTGCCCCAAGCCATAAGGTCGCTCTGTAGCTTTTTGGCGTCTTGTCCAGAAAACGGAAAAAACGGGTAAAGTTTCCAAAAGCAATGATAAGGACACCTTTGGCAAAGGGATCAAGCGTTCCGGAATAACCGGCTTTTTTGACATTATATTTGCGTTTAAGACGGCCAAGAAACTGGTTGGAACTCAGTCCGGTAGGTTTATAGGCAACAAATATTCTGTTCATCAGAGTCTTTCAACGAAGGAGGATAGTATATCTCTGTGGCTTCCGCCAAAATTGATCTTGAGTTTAAAGTCTTTGCCTGCTTTGCTGACACCGAGTATCCTGCCTGCTCCGAATATCTTGTGGCGTACCAGATCGCCTTTTTTAAAGGAAGTGTTTTTTTCCAGGATGAAGGAGCCTTCGCACAGTCCAGTCTCTTTAAAGAAACGGCTTTTACCCAGTTCTGTCCTGCGTCCTTTGTAGAAACGGCTTTCTACATGGCTCATCGTCAGTTCCGACTGCGCTCGTGTGATAGCGACATAGCCCAAGCGACGTTCCTCTTCAATATCAGTCCCGTCACCGATAAGAGGCAAAAAGCCTTCTTCCAGTCCGATAATAAAGACGTGTTTGAACTCCAGCCCTTTTGAAGCATGAATACTCATGATATAGATACTTTCGCCCTCGACCTGATCCTGGTCACTCTGCAAGGTGAGCTCATTCAAAAACTCATCCAGACTTGTTCCCGGATTTTGTTTGACAAAATCTCTAAAGAGTCCGTAAAACTCATCGATATTGCTGATACGGTCCTGTGCATCAGGCATACTGTCATAAATCGATTTGATCTGGAAACTCTCTTCGAGTATGTCAATAAAATCATACGAAGAGTCCTGGGCGGTCTTTGAGACGGCCTTGATCACCTTGACGAGTTTTTTTACTGTCAGGGTATTTTTCTTTTTGACAAGTTCTTCCAATTCGGCTTCGGTAGAGGAATCGATGAACTCAAAGATAGATTTCTCGGCCTCCATCGCTGCAAGTTCAAGTTTGTCAATAGTCGCTTTGCCTAGACCGCGTTTTGGCTTGTTGATGATACGCTTCAAAGAGAAACTGTCATGAACATTGGTGACGACGCGAAGATAGGAGATGAGGTCTTTTACTTCGGCTCTGTCGTAAAAACGCAGACCGCCGACAAGCTTGTAAGGGACTCTGTGTCTTGAAAGTCCTTCTTCAAGAGAGCGAGAAAGAGCATTGATACGATACAAGACGGCGATCTGATCTGCTTTTTCTCCTGAAGCGAGAAGGGTACTGATAGCAGCTGCTATCTTATTGGCCTCTTCGCCTTCGTCATGTGAACTCATAGTGGCAACGTCTTTTCCTTGACCTTTGGTGGATACAAGTTTTTTTCCTAAACGGTTTCGATTATGCTCGATAAGGGCATTGGCCGCATTCAGGATAGGTTCGCTAGAACGATAGTTGTTTTCAAGTTTGACGACGTGGGTGTCTTTGAAATCCTTGTCAAACTCGATGATATTGCGTATGTTTGCCCCGCGCCAGCCATAGATACTTTGGTCATCATCCCCGACGACACAGAGGTTGTTATGGGCCGAACAGAGTTTTTTGAGAAGTCTGAACTGCAGTTCGTTAGTATCTTGGTACTCATCGATCATGATGTATTGGTATTTCTCGCTTGTCTCTTTTGCCAGGTCTTCATTTTCGTTTAAAAGTTTGTAGGTCAGGGCAAGAAGGTCATCGAAATCCACCAGATTGTTTTCAAACAGGTGGGCTTCATACTGCTCATATATTTTCGCGATGGCCTTATAGTTCTTGAGTTCTGCCTGGGCATAGGCCTCATCCGGGGTCAGAAGCGAGTTCTTGTAGCGGGAGATCTCACTGGCGATAAGGGGCACAGGCACTTCGGAGTTGAACTTCTTGATAATGCGTTTTTTGTCTTCCGTATCGATAACGACAAAGTTGTTCTTACGGCCAAGACGGCTGATATGGAACTTTAAAAACAAAAGACCGAACTTATGGAAGGTGCAAAGCAATGGAGGAAATGAAGTTGGCTGTATCATAGAAAGTGCACGTTCACGCATTTCTTTGGCTGCCTTGTTGGTAAAAGTAAGTGTCAATGTGTTACCCGCAGGTATACCGACTACGTCCAAAAGATAAGCGAGTCTGGATGTGATGGTCTTGGTCTTTCCGCTTCCTGCTCCGGCGAGGATCAGCATAGGGCCGTCTATCTTTTTTACTGCTTCACTTTGTGTCTCGTTGAGGCCTGTAAATATATCTTCCATTTGGTCCACTTCTTAATGTCTTTGCTGCAATTTTATAGCGCATTGTGTAATATTGTCATAGTTATATTGATTATAACTAAATTTTAATGAATTATTACAAAAGTATTGCAATGTCTATAATTTGTGGTTATACTTTTACTATTAAAATAACTTATGGGAATCATTATGCTTAAAGATTTTGCAAAATTACATACCTTTCTAACGGTCATCAAAGAAAAGAGCTTTTCCAAAGCTTCGGCCAAATTAGGGATCTCACAGCCTGCTGTCACACAACAGATAAAGTTTATCGAAGATTACCTTGATACAAAGATCGTTGAACGTAAGAAAAACGGGATTAAACTTACGAAAGAAGGCGAAGACCTTTACCGTATCGCGATCCGTTTGGAAAAGGCAATCGCTTCTTCTGAAAAAGATCTGCTTAAGATCATCAACAAAGAGTTTACCTTCGTCCTTGGGGCTTCTTTTGCAATCGGTAACTATGTTGTTCCGCCTCAGATCCAAAAGATCAAAGATAAGATCGATAATGAGGTCTATCTTCGTGTTGCCAACTCTGAAGAGATCATTGATCAGCTTGAAGATAAAAAGATCGATATTGCCTTGATCGAATCAGCTGTATTCAGAGACGGCATCATCTACAGAGAGTGGTTGGAAGACGAACTGGTCATCTTCTCCAATCAGCCTATCCCAAAGCAGCTTAAACGTGAAGACCTGTATAAGTTCGACTGGATCTGTAGAGATGAGAACTCACACACGCGTAAACTGACTTCAGAAGTCTTTGAAGAGATCGGTGTCGAGTGTTCTAGCTTTAATGTCATCGGTGTCGTCGCAAGTCCGACAGCGATCAAAGAGTCGATCACACACGCCGATAAAAATGCACCTCGCCCGGTCGTATCTGTCATGTCGCGTCACGTACTGGCTGATGATGTTGCGGAAGGCCGCATTTACGAAGGGCGTATCAAAGGGTACCGTATAGCACGTAAGTTCTATATAGCCTACTGTAAAGAACGTAAGCACGATGCCTTTATTGACAACGTTGTTAACTTTCTACTGGGTATTCGATCTATCTAAGCCTTGGGCTTAGACTCTACTCATCTTTCAAGAACTTTGAAAGTATCATCGCGCTGCAACTGCCAGTGCTTACTTCAAGAACTTTTTATTTTCCGGATTTGAAAGCAAGGCTTCCATAGAGGATCTTTCACCGCTTTGGTTTGTTTTAGGGGACTCTTTTATCTGAGGTCTTTCCTGTGCTGAAGCCAGGTTCACAAATATAGGTGTCTCATCTATGATGATCTGCATGATACCCAGTAAAGGAACGGTGACAATACTGCCAAGGTTGTCTGATCCGAAGCCGGCTTCAAAAATAAGAGCATTGTTCTCTATGCGGGCACTTTCAAATGTATAACCTGCCAAGAAGAAAAGTGTCATAGGACGGAACTCTGATGTGATATCATCCGGAAGTGCTGGTTCAAAGGTAATCGTCTCTATCTTGCACAAGATACCAAAGTTTTGCTCAAGTTGAAAAAGGTAGCTCAGGATATCTACGATATGCTTTTGCATCAAGCCTGCATAAGTCCGGTCTTTGAGTATATCATATAGCATTAGTTTAGAACCCCGTTTGTATAGTTTTAAAGAATTATAGCATCTTCTATGATCATGAAATCGATCATGGCATTCAGAAGTGCGATCTTGGAATAGCTCTTTATCTCTTTAGCCTCGATATCTGCCTCAATTATCTTTCCTGAATCCAAATATCGTTGCCGGGTCGTCCCCTTAAGCAAAGGCGCCCTCGGTGTCAGCCATTGATTGTCATCATAGACGCATATATTAGCGATGCTTGTATCGGTAATGAGACCGTTTTTGACGATGATTATCTCGTCAGCATCGCCGCGCTGGGCAAAGAGGGCATCGATATCGCTTCTGTCGGAATATTTGAGTGCATAAGAGATATCAGCATCCAGAAGTTTGAAACGGCGTATCTTTTTTGGCTCGTAGGGGAGGTACTCTATTTTT
>JBFEIF010000109.1:0-7506 GCA_041553795.1 Sulfurimonadaceae bacterium | reverse complement strand
GCTCCATGAACTCAGTTCAGGTCAGCAGCAACTGATACTGATCGCGCAAAGCCTTGTCCAGCAGAGCAAGATCCTTATATTTGACGAGCCGACTTCCAATCTTGATCCCCAAAACACAGCACTCTTTGTCAAAGAGTTAAAGCGCTTGCGTCAGGACCGTATGACGATCCTGATCTCTCATGACATTCAGCTTGCCGCACATCTTGACGATCCTGTTCTGTTCATCCACGAGAAAAGAGCGCAGTTTCACACCAAGGGCTTTTTTGAAACGGAATGCCTCAGTTCGGCCTACGGCGTTTCCTTCCATAAAGAAAATGGCATCATAGGGATTGCCTATGCATAGACTTGTCTGGGCGCTGCTCATCTTTTTAGCCCTGCTCTCTCCCTTTAGCGGGACGGCCACACTGGACATGGGGACGCTCTTCGACGCCGGCTCACTTTCCCAGCGCATCTTTCTTGAGCTTCGGCTTCCACGGATACTGCTTGCCTTTGCAGCCGGCGGGACTCTGGCCTTGGCCGGTCTGCTGTTTCAGACCCTGTTCCGGAATGCTCTGATGACACCCTTTACTCTCGGTGTCTCGGGCGGAGCCGTACTGGGTGCGGGGATTTCCATCAAACTGGGACTGAGTATCGCTTTTGGCATATCTGCCGTATCGCTTTTTGGTTTTATGGGTGCTTTTTCAACGGTGGTGTTGCTCATCACCCTGTCACGTTATCTTAAAAGGGCCGAGCAGGAGTCTTTATTACTGCTGGGGATTGCTCTCTCCTTCTTCTATACCTCGGCACTGATGGTGATCTTTTACCTGAGCTCTTTTACCGAGACGGCTACAATCATGCGTTTTACTATGGGCAGTCTCTCTATCGTCGGTTATGACAATGTCATTATCGTCTCTCTCTTTGCAGCTCTCTTGCTTCTGGTTCTGTGGCTCAAACGTTTTGAACTTCAGCTTCTCTCCATCAGCGATGATCAGGCTTCCTTAAAGGGTGTCAACACCAAACAGCTCACCTACCTCTTCCTGCTCATCACTTCACTCGCTATAGGTATCTTGGTGAGCCTCACAGGCCCTATCGGTTTCATCGGTCTGATCATCCCACACATGCTGAGAAAACTTTACCAAAGACCGGTCTCCTCACTGATTATTCCCGTCTTTGTCTTAGGCGGTCTCTTCTTATTGGCCTGCGATACGGTAGCGAGGTACTTTTCAACAGGAAGCGAGATACCTATCGGTGTTGTAACTGCTCTGATCGGCGGACCATTCTTTATCTATCTCATCATCTCAAAACAGCGATAGTCTCAAATCTAGTCTTTATCTACCCGCGCTAAAAGCTTTTCTTCTCTTTGTGTAGGTAATGTTTCCCATTGATATGATCATTGATGATCTTAATGCGTTTTTTGGTCTCAGGATGAGAACTAAACAGTCTGTAATCATTGCTGTCTGGCAGGTGAGTAAAAAAATCTGTTGCCCCTGACACGTGGCCATAATAGCAGTTCATCAGATCAACGGCAAAAAGATCTGCCTCGCTTTCTCTAGATTGCGAAAAATGGCTTTCACTGAAGTTCAAGCTAACGCTTAAGAGATCAGAGACATCCGATAGACCTAAAAGAGAAGCCAGCGCAGTACCTATAAAAGAACGCCCTATACCTTCGAGATGATCACGGTTTTTAAAATGTCCCATCTCATGTGCTAAAACAAAGAAGATCTCATTTTCAGACGTAGCCGTACTGACAATCGGCTTGTTAACGACGATCAAGCCACCCGGCATTGCAAAGGCATTGATCTCATTTGTATCAGAAACATGTACCCGAAACTTATATTCTGTGTTCAGGCACTCTTTTGTAGCATTGACAATGTCTTGAAGTTTGAGGGATTGGGCACTGTTTTCCTGAGTGCCAGCCCTATCTATATGTAACATAGAGAAAAGTTTTTGTTCCTGCTCTACTGAGATCTTTTTTACCGTAAACTCAACTAATGCACCTAATGAAAAATAGATAATGATGATGATAAGAGAGAGTCCGCCCAAAATCCAGACTAGCTCTGAAAAGGCGGATTTTGAAGTGACATTGACAGTGTCGTCCGGAAGCTGGGAGTTGAAGCTCAATATTTCAATGCCGTACCGTACGCGAGGACTTCAACGCTTCCAATACTCCCTTTTTGGGAGTTTTTAGAGATAGAACATGTCTCAATACGCACATTGATGATCTCGTCAGCACCTTTAGCATTTTCTTTCATGCGTAAGATCGCTTCACGGCGGGCTCTGTCTATTAAGGACTCATACGAACTTACGTTTCCGCCTATAAAGTTTCTTAATCCGGCCAAAAGACGTTTGAAGTGATCAATAGAGATGACAACGCTCCCATTTACAAGACGGCTCTGTTTGACAGCATCCGGTTGCAATGGCTTTTTTAAATGGATCGTGGGCAAGGATGCAAGCTCTTTTTCGCGCTGGCGTATAGAGATATAATGCTTTTTTTCTAAATATCTTCCTACAAAATAGCCTAAGACAATAGGGGTAAGTATAATAATCAGATCTATCATTACTTTACGCTTACTGCCGTTCCATAGACATAAAGTTCTGCTGCACCCGCAGCGACTGAAGATGTTGAAAAACGCACATTGACAATGGCATTGGCGCCCATAGACTTGGCTTGAGCACGCATACGGCTTAACGCCTCTTCCCGTGACTCCGTCAAAAGTTCAGTATATCCCTTAAGTTCACCGCCGAAAATATTCTTCAGACCTGCCATAAAATCACGTCCGGCATGTTTTGCTCTGACAGTAGAGCCCGAAACGATTCCATAATGTTCTACGATTGTCTGTCCAGGGATAGTCTCAATATTTGTGATATACATGTTGTTCCTTTTTAATTTGAGTGAGATTCAATCATATAAAATTTATATTTGTTTTTAAATATCATAAAATTCACATAAATCATGTCAGGCGACTAAGTCGATATATTAAAAAGCCCTCATTTAAGAGAGTATCTGGCCTAGCTGCATCGCATACAACAAGATACCGAGGTTTAAAACAAGATGATGAATATAAAGGAGGAATTAAAACGAGAGCAGACGTTCAAAAGAGGAAGAAGTAAAAGAGCGATTCTCTTTTACTTCTTCTTGGAGACTTTCCTCTCTTCTTCTTTAGACTTGTCGTAAAAATAGTTGGTTGCCGCGACAAAGCCGTCTACACTTCCGCAGTCAAAACGCGTGCCCTTGAACTTATAAGCCAGGACCATACCTTTCTTCGCCTGAGTCAACAGGGCATCCGTGATTTGGACTTCTCCACCCTTGCCAGGCTTTGTATCGCGTATCACGTCGAAGATATCCGGGGTAAGGATATAACGTCCGATGATAGCAAGGTTTGAAGGGGCATCTTTAGGGTCCGGTTTTTCGACCATGTCCGATACCATAAAGACATCTTTTTCGATCTCCTTAGCCGAGATCACTCCATACTTGTATGTCTCTTCCAGAGGGACCTCTTCAATAGCAACGATACAGCATTGGTATTTCTCATACAGTTTCACCATCTGTGAAAGGACACCCCCGTCTGAATTCCCGTCACACAGGTCATCTGCAAGAACAACGGCAAAAGGTTCATTGCCAATAAGAGTCTCACCCGTGAGGATAGCATGACCAAGGCCCTTCATCTCGACTTGGCGTGTATAAGAAAAGGTACATTTATTGATCAGTTCGCGGATGCTGTCTAAAAGCGGTTCTTTACTGGTGCCCTTGATCTGGTGTTCAAGCTCATATGAGATGTCAAAGTGATCTTCTATCGAACGCTTTCCACGGCCTGTCACAATCGCCATAGTATTCATACCTGCCTGTACCGCTTCATCCACACCATATTCGATCAATGGACGTGTCAAGACGGGAAGCATCTCTTTTGGCATTGCTTTGGTCGCAGGAAGGAAACGTGTTCCGTAACCTGCAGCCGGAAATAAACATTTTCTGATCATTGAAAAACCCTATAAATTAATTTACACGAATTATATCAATAAATTATAACAGCAAGTTTATAGAGGGAAACACTGATATCGAGTATCAGCCAGGGTAGATGAAAAATTTATATTGCCGGAACGATAAAGAGAAGAGCTATGCCTTCTCTCTATCGTTAAAGAAGCGAAAAGATCACTCTTTTCCGATAAGAAAAGAGATGATCCCCTCTTCTTGAATAAGTTTTTCATACTGTTTGGTTTGCGCAACAGCTTCTTCTTTACTAATACTCGAAGCTGCCTTTGTCGTGATAACATTGTTAGAGAGTGCTACACCTCTGCCGTCTACCGCTTTGATCGTCGCAGTCCGAACCACAATGTTCATCTTTGCCAGTTTTGTATTGGTCGTCTTGTAGTTCTTTTCCTGTGCTATCGTTGAAAGCTGAAGGTTGACATTGGCCGCTTTGTTGCTCATCTTTAGGTTCTCATCACTCAAATAACGCTTGATAACTGTGGATAAAGCTTCTGAGTTCTTATCCGACTTGATAGAAAAGACAGCGCCTTGTCTGACATCACGCAGAGTATTCTCATACCCTGCGTATTTGTCTCTAAACTGTTTTTCATCAAACCCTGGCTTCATTGCCTGAAGAAGCAAAAGGTATTCATCTGCTTTCCTCATCGAAGTACGTATCTGGTGAGACATCTTCAATTGGGTAAAGACGGATGCCTTGTTGAGGATCTCCATCTCTTTCGTGATGGCATCATCTACACGCTGCAGTTTTTTTAGATAGCTTTGGTAAAGTATCTCTCTGTCGACTTTGACAAGGACTTTCTTAAGATCGCCCTCGTCCTGAGTCTCTTCGACACTGACACCTGCGTATTCAATCGTCTTTGCGACAGCATTGACACGCGTTTCGATATTTTGTGAAGATGATTCGTTACCGTTCTCTCTTGAGACCGACATCGTGTTGTCAATCGATGAACTGATTGAGACAGAGATACGTGAAGAGATCTCACCCAAAGCATTGTTCTTGGCAAGTGTAGCGGTATCCCCTTCACCCACTGCATAGAAAAACTGGGCACTATCCTGAGGGGCCTGCATAAATGCGTCCCTCGCAGCACTTTGCTGCTGTGCAGGAGATGGTGAACCACCGCAGCCTCCTAAGATAACACTGGCAGCGACTGCTAAAATAGTTCCAAATCTAATATGCATTTTGTGACCTTTCATTTATGAAGCAGATGACTCTGTTGCAGGTGCTTCTTCTGTTGTTTCAGAAGCTACTTTTTCAGCTGCAGCTGCTTCTTCAGCTTCTTTAAGTGCTGCTGCTTCTGCTTTACGAAGTTCGTCAGCTTCTACAACGATCTCAGCGACTGTCTCATACTTCTCAGCCAATACTGCTTGTTTGATCGCATAATAGCTACCGATCGCAAGTGCCGGAAGTGCATAGATAGCATTTTTTCCTACACGTGCAATACGCTTGTCATAGATAGCCTGATCCGGTTCTGGGATATACATCTTGGCAACTGCCAATGTCTCAAGCTCTTTTGTAAAGTTCCCGATAACAGGATGTCCCGCTATGATCCCTACTGATGTCGTAAAACCGATACCCGCTTCGATCGCACCGTCTTTGATCGCAGCTGAGACAAGAATGATGTTTTTAGCCAGTTTTACTTGCTCATCGTCAAGTTCGATATCGCTTTTAAGAGCTTCCATAGCCTCATCCAGCTGAGTCAGATAAATAGTCTCTTTTTCATCAGCCGCTGTTTCTTTAGCTGCAATCTCTGTCTCAAGTGCAGCGATCTTGTTGGTGATATCAAGTTTTTCTTCTTCACTGAGAACTTTTATGTCAGAACCTTCAGTGCCGGCACCTTTTTGTTCTTCAAGAGTGTTTTCAAGTGCAGCTTTCTCAGATTTAGCCTGAGCGACCTCTTTATACCCGTCAATCATCTCCTGCTTTGAATTACGAAGGTCTTTTTGGAAGTTTGTCGGCATCAAAGAGATAACCGCTTCAGTGACGTTTGGATAGGCATTTCCTGTAGTCGCTTCAACACGCTTCAAATTTCCGTTTTGGAATTCATGAAAGGTACTAAGGTCTGTTGAAAGCTCAAAGAATGTCGGCCAATTAACAGGGTCCGGACCATAAAGAGCGATTGCTCTGTTCAAAGCAGTATAAGTAATATTATTGACCTTTGGCACTGGAAGAAAAGCCACTCCGCCCAAAACGGCTTTTTGATAAGCATCTGTATACATGTGTGTCGCCACATAAGGGTCTCTTGCTAAGGCTTCGTCAATAATGATTCTGTTCTCATCTGTCATATCACGAGTCAGTTCCTCTGGCCAAGTTGCATCAGCCGAAAGTGGCATATTTGCGATAGCAGTGTTTTCACGGACAAGTCCCATCCCAACAACGATTCTGTTTGTCTGTGATTCCAATGAAGGGACTTCTGCAACACTTTGCACCATCGAACAACCACTCATGACCAAGGTCGCAGCAGCAACTAAAACACTGTTAATAACACTCTTAGAGATTTTCATTTATTTCCTTATATTAATAATATATATTTAAGACATTCAATGGAACATCCGCATTAAAAAGCCTTCCCCGGCTTTCAACTCCCTAGTTTTTTTTACCCCTTTCTTTAATATAGATTTATTCTGTCTGTCCATACATGTCATCAAGTTCGTTTGACAGAGTGCTGTTGCTCTTTTTTTGCTCGTTCGTCATCTTGAAAAGACGGTAGAAATTGTCAAATCGTGCTTTTGAGTTAACGACCAATTCATCCCCTGAACCGCCCATACCCATACATTTTTTATAGGACTTTCCAGCCTTGTCAAAAGCATCAAGTTTTCCTGTCTTTCCCCCAAGTCCTTCATAAAGGACTGCAAGATTGTAATAAAAATCCACATTCTTACTGCCTTCATAAGCTTCCATATCCTCAACTGCCGATTCAAAATTACCGCGTTGTGCGTACGTGATGATGTATTCCAGTTCACCCGGCATAGATTTGAACTCACGAAGCTGACGCGTCTTCAATGGTGTAATATCCGATATGAACTGTTTTGCGACATCTTTACCAAGATCTACAAGAACATTGCTTTTTGAAGGCAGCTGATTCGGATTGGATGCATAACGGTTTGCTTTGGCACCGTATGTCTTGCTGATGTATTCTGTAATCCCTTTTGTTATCGTAAAAGAGACCTGCATATCTGCTTTGATGTCGTTAGCCGACTTTTCATATTCATACGAGATAATCTCCATATTCAAAGCGACATTCGCTGTATCAAAGATAGGATAAATAGTGATAAAGTTGGTCTCAGTCAATCCCTCTTTGATACTGTTGATTAGAATAGCATCGATCTTAGCCTTATCATTGCTTTTTTGACCTTTGATATCCGGATTGATAGCGATTGCCATATACGTCCCCTCGCGCATATCACCGCCGCTCTCGATCTCCGAAAGTTTTTTGTACTCTTTTGGAGGAGAATAGGAGGGGATCACTATTTTAGGACTGCTGCAGCCGGCAAAAAGCAAGGCAATTGCACCGCCGATTATGATGGAATTTTTATAATGT
>JBFEIF010000108.1:0-7543 GCA_041553795.1 Sulfurimonadaceae bacterium | reverse complement strand
GAACCTGCTGCCTGCGACAAGGAAAACAGTACGACCATCGATAAGACTAGTTTTAACATTCACACCCTTTTTTTTGAATTCCGTTATATTATAATAAGAACTGTTAAGTTAACGTTAACCTCTCTTCTAAGCCAAAGGCATCCTTCTCATGTTCCTATTCTATGCTAAAATTCGTTCAGAAAAAGCTTTTTCCGGGCTATCAAATCATAAATGAGATCTATGCAAAACAGCTATAAAAGAGTCGATGCCCACCTTTCAAGTCTTGGGTACTGCACACGGACTGAATCACTCAAGTTTCTAAAGATGTTTCATGTCTGCATCAATGGGACAAGAGTCTTCAAGCCATCCCAAAAGGCTTATCATAACGAGATCACCGTAGACGGGGAAGCTCTTGATCCGGAAACATTGGTCATCCTGATGAACAAACCCGAAGGTGTCATCTGTTCACACGATGATGCAGGTGCCCTGATCTACGCTTTATTGCCAAAAAGATGGCAAAACAGAAACCCGAAGATCTCCACTGTAGGCAGACTCGATATGGATACAACAGGGGCTATCCTACTTACCGATGACGGCGCACTCAACCATAAGCTGACCAGTCCTAAAAGCAATGCACCCAAGGTCTATGAAGCGACCCTGGCAAACGAACTGAAAGGTGATGAGGAAGCAATATTTCTCAGCGGAGAGCTCATGCTCAATGGGGAAAAGAAACCTCTTTTGCCCGCCAAGATGGAAGTTCTTTCACCGACTAAAGTCCGTCTGGAGATCTGTGAAGGCAAGTATCATCAGGTCAAGCGTATGTTCGGTGCCGTAGGGAATCGCGTCGTTTCTCTGCATCGGATCAGCTTCAACGGTTTTGATGTGGATGATCTCGCACCATCAGAGTATCGGCTGATTGAACTCTAAGAAGCAGACAATAGCAACCGTTCAAAAGCTTTCTGCAAAACACATTAAACAGTGTCTACTTTTTTAAAAGAGCAGCAACATTCTTTGCCAAAGACGGAAAGGTCGTCAGTTTTCCTCCATACACGTGCAGAAGTCTGTTCTTTCCAAGATGATGCAGATCAAGCTTATACTCACGTGACATCTTGCTGGGATCCTTGGAACTTTTTATAATAGGACGTGTTCCGATGTAGACTTCTTTGATGTCAGAACGTCTGAGACCTTTTTTCAGATAGTTGTTACTCTCTCTTAGAAGATACTCTATATCCTTATCATTGACGCGTATCTTGTCGATATCTGCTTCTTCGCTCCGCTCCGTTGTCCCGATGATCGTTGAGTCCGCTTCAGGGATGATAAAAAAGATGCGCTGACTCGATGTCTCCAATATTAGCGGTTCGGGTACGAGCACTCTGTCGATGACAAGATGGATGCCGCTTAACTTCTCAATGGTATAAGAAGACGAAAATCCGAATCTTGTGTTCACCTCATCCACCCATGCCCCGGTAGCATTGATAAGCAGGTTTGTCTCAAGACTTCCTTCAGCCGTCTCCACCACAATCTTTTCACTCTCTGTACGGATCTCTTTCACTTCACAGCTCTCGAGTATCACAGTACCTGAATCTTTGGCTTCTTCGGCGATTGTGTGTGTTAGTGCATTGTCATCCGTTTTACCGTCATAGTATCTGAAGACGGCTTCGAGACCATCACTTTTGATAGCGCCAAAGCGTTTTAAAAACTGTTCTTTGGAGACTGTTTCTGCCTTTTTCCCGTGTTGGGCAAAAAAGCTGTACAGCCAAAGGCCCAAACGGATCATCCAGGCAGGCCGTCTCGAACGGCTGTAGATGGGCAGATAAAAAGGCCGGAGTTTGACCAGATCGGGATACGTATCAAGCAGATACTTCTGGTCATGTAGTGCTTCCTTGACCAGTGCAAACTCGAAGTGCTCAAGATACCGTAATCCCCCGTGTATCAGCCGCGATGAGTTCGAAGAAGCACCGGCCCCGATATGACGCTTTTCTATCATACAGACGGAACTCCCTTGCTTAGAAAGTTCTCTGGCTATTGCCACTCCGTTGATCCCGGCACCTAATATGATCACATCGTATTGAGTTTGCATCCTAACTCCTGTATAATAATTGTAACCAAATCAAGGACATAATAGAGTTGAAGATCATCGCCCACAGAGGATTCAGTGCCGACTATCCTGAAAATACCCTTCTTGCCTTTAATAAAGCCCTTGAAACAGGCGCTGACGGGATAGAGACCGATCTCAGGCTCAGCCGTGACGGAAAGGCCGTCATCTTCCATGATGATAACCTCAAACGCATAACCGGTATCGACAATGTCCCTGAAGCACTTACCCTAAGCGAGCTCAAAGCCCTCGATGCCGGTGAAGGAGAACGCATCCCTTCTTTGGATGAGCTTATAGCCCTCGCCGATGCCAGGGCCACACTGATACTGGAAGTCAAATACAACCCTGCGACATACAAGCGCCTCTGCGAAGTCATCGAAGAGACTATCAAAGAGAAGTCTGACTGGATAGAGCTCTCCTGCTTTGACGATCCCGTCCTGGAGTACATGCATATCCTTAATCCGCAGATAAGACTGCACAAGCTCATCGAAGATGCCAAGATCCTTGAAGACAGGGATCTGGAAAGACGGTATCATTACGCCAGTTATTTTGATATCGACGTCAAACTGAGAAAGAGAGTTCTCAAACTGGGTCTCTTAAACAGGCACAAGATCATCTTTTGGACGGTATCAGACCAAGACATCACTCAAGAAAAAGAGGCGGGACTCTACGGCATTATGAAAAACAATCCTCAACGATGATACGACAGCAATTCCGCTCTTTCTACTGCCGCCATATGATCCATGACATAGAAAGGCTCATCGACTATTTTTCCGTCTTTGGCGGCCTGGGATGGAATATCGACATAGATGCCCCGCTTGACGACCTCATACGCACAGAGATCCTCGACAACTTTGTACTTTTGCACAATCAGATACTTGAACTGACCACCGATGAGCCTCAATACACAAGGCTTCTTATCAACCTCGCCCGCGGTGACAGACGCATCTTCTCAGCTTTCAACAAAAGCGGGATAAGCAATCTTTACGGTGGACTCAGTCTCAAGCATCTTCAGCTCTCAGGCGTACTCGAAGTCGAGCACTCAAGAGAAGAACCCCCTGTCAAGGACGGCCAAAAGCTCAAGCGTGAAGTATCCCGCCACCGCATCTCCCATAAGATGCGTTTCACTTCGCCTTTTTTGCGTTTTTGGTTCTACTTTATAGCCCCGATGCGCCGCTTTATCGAAGCGGGCGATTATGACACGGTCATCAAGAACTTTCATGTCCACCATCAGGCCTTTGTCGGCTTGACCTTTGAAGAGTTGAGCAATGAGATGATGAAGCTGAAACTTGCTTCGCTAAAGCTCATGGACAGCGGGAGCTACTGGGACAGACACGTGGAGATAGACCTTATGGCAACAGGTCTGGACAATACTCTCATCGTAGGCGAATGCAAATGGAAAAATCATAAGATGAACAAAAAGGAGCTCAATAAACTCCTGGAGAAGTGTGAGAAGGTCGGATTTAAACCCGATATCCTCATCTTTTTTACAAAACGCGGTTTTTCAAAAGAGCTGCTGAGTCAGAGAAGCAGTACGCTTCAGCTCTACTCCTGTGATGACTTCGAAGACTTGCTTGTCAACGTCTCGCAAGCCGACTTGATCCAAGGATTTGATCGTCCCTGAATCTTGAAGATCTGTTCATGGATCCGGCACTCTTTCTCATCTACCGCATCTTCTTTATGCCATTTCAGATAACGCTGCTGTGCCTGATAAGAGAGGTTCAGACCGTACTGGGCGTTCATATAGAGATAGACCCTTGCGATATTACCCCGGATATGAAGCGGAGGCTCCACATCCAAAGAGGGCCGTTCCTTGACCACGGGCATGATATTGAAGAGATCCCGGTCAAAGGCTCTGTAAAGAGAGTCCTTCTCTCTGCAGCACATCGCGCCCTTATAGGCTGTCCCGTTCGCTTTCACACAGATATCCTCTGTTCCACACTGACGTGTTTGGAGCATCTCAGACTCCGTGACTATACGTACAAAGACAACCGGACGGCTGCGGTCATTCTCGACATAGTTCTTATCCATGCAGGTCGTCTTGTCATAGGTGTAGCGTTCATTGGTAAAAGCCGTACGCGTGTAATCAAAATCGATCTGTCGGAAAATCTTGACCGCGTGAGTAAAACTTTTTGGCTGAGGGTAACCCTCCGCCATCAAGATCCCGTTCAATAAAAGAAGTAAAACGATATATGTTAAAGTTTTCATACCTAATTATAGCAGAGAGTTTCAAGACTCATAGACTAACAAGTAACAAATAATATTTTTTTATATATAAAAGGTGCTGTTCCGGCAAAAAGCATCACTTGATGTGACACTTTTTATGAGACGATACGCAGGGCGTGATAGGCTTCTTGAAGAAGTTGGAATTTCTGGGTATAGCGGTTTACCGTGTCGGGATTTTCACGGTGGACCTTGTCCGGATGATAGACTTTTACAAGCTTCTTATAACTTCGTCTAAGAGCATCCTGGCTTGAACCGACAGGGCATTCCAGGACCGTATAATAATGCAGCATCTCATCGATCTCATCATCCGTATGGTCCTCATATTCAAACTTCCCGTACTCAGCATAGAGGTTCTGCATGAAGTAGGCATCGTAGGTATACTGTATCTGATAATGCAGGATGTGACGCTTGTTAAGCGCCCTTTCCAGTCTGCTCTTGGCCTTGTTGTCCGGCAGTTCCAAAAAGAGGTTCATCAGACCTTCCTGCGTCACGTACAGATCAAGCTGTGACTTCAGATAGGACATGACCCAGCGGTTAGGGTGGTCAAGTTTGATATGCACTTCGCTGGAAGAGCGTGCCTGCAGACGGACTTCGATTTTCTCGGCTCTCTCCTGCTCTTCAAGTTCGATCTTGATCGGATATTTCATATACCGCATCACAGAACGGAAATAGAAGTCATTATCCGTCTCTTTCTCTTTGGTATAGTGATGGCATAGGGAGTGGACAAATTCTTCTTTGATATCCCATAAAGCGGCGTTGGCAAAGACAAGCACCGACTTGGGCAGAAAAAGCATATCCTGAGAGTGGCTGTTTAAGAACGCTTCCATCCAGGGGGACCTGAGTGTCTCAAAACCGGTACGAACAATTATCATATTGTTCTGTAATGTAATTTCCATACGCTCTCCTTATTTGCTCCTCACTAGCAAATAAGGTTCCATTCTACAAAGGGTGTCTAATTGGGCTTTACCAAAGCTCCGTAGCAATCCGGCCGTCTGTCTTTAAAAAGGCCCCAGTAGGCTCTTTCTCTTTTATTTGCTTCCAGGTCATACTCAGCATAAATGATCTCTTCTTTGTCACGCGAAGCCTCAGCGATTTTTGCCCCCGTATAATCCGTCATAAACGATGAGCCGTAAAATGTCAGACTGCAGGATGCCCCCTCTTCTACTCCAAAGCGGTTGGCTGCTATAACCGGCACGGTATTGGCCGCGGAATGTCCCATCTGTACACGCTGCCAATGTTCTTTGGAGTCTACGCCTATCTCCGGTTCGGAGCCTATGGCTGTTGGATAAAAGATCAGCTCTGCGCCCATCAAAGCCAAAGAGCGTGCCGTCTCCGGGAACCACTGGTCCCAGCATATTCCGACACCGATCGTCCCGTAAGCGGTCTTCCATACTTTGAAACCGCTGTCTCCCGGTTTGAAGTAGAACTTCTCTTCATAACCCGGTCCGTCAGGTATATGGGTCTTTCTGTAATTTTCCATGATCGTCCCGTCATTGTCGATCACGACAAGAGAGTTAAAGTACTCCGCGTCTGCTTTTTCAAAATAACTCACTAAAAGCACGACCTTCAGTTCTTTGGCAAGCTGGCTGAACTGCTCCAGCAAGGCATTGCCATCTCTCGGTTTGGCCCAGTCAAAATACGAAGCGTCCATGTCCTTGCAAAAATACAGCCCTTCAAAAAGCTCCGGAAGCAAGATGATCTTTGCTCCTTTTGACGCCGCTTCGCGGACAAGCTCTTCCGCTTTTAGACGGTTCGCACCCTTATCCTCACCCATTTTCATCTGAACAGCAGCGACCTTTAGCATTTTACATCCTGTTTTTCTGAAATTATACCAGACTTCGCCGAGTCAAAGACCAGACACCAAGAGCATAGAGAACTTATAGAAAAGAGCATCAGAGACCCTCGCTGTGTTTAAGCAGACTCACATAGTTTGCACGCTCCAAAGCTGCAGGGTTAGGTGATCTTGCATAGCTTATCGAGCCTCGCATCTGATCAAAGGAGTCATACTCTTTTTCCATCATCCACGCTTCTGCCTCCTTGAGCATAACACCTGCATGGCCAAGACCTTTTTCATACAGTACCGAAGCCACGCCGACACTGCTCGCGCCGGCCATGACCGCCTTGATGATATCCGTACCGCAGGAGACCCCGCCGCTGATGCTCAACTCCAGATCGCTTTGTCCATAGTTGATTGCAACTGCACGTAGGGCCTGGGCAAGATCGACACTGCTGCTCTGGTAGAGCCTGCTCTGCCACTGCAGTCCTTCAAGGTCTATATCGGGCTGGTAAAACCGGTTGAACAGCACGGCTGCCGAGGCGCCGTTTTTTTGCGCTGATCTCAGAAAGTTGGGCAGTGCCGTGAAATAGGAAGAGAGCTTCACGGCAAGTTTTAGTCCTGTCGCGGCTTTGACTTGGCTGATAGCATCAAGGTAGTGCGTTTCGATAGCAAGGGGGTCCTCATCCGCATAGTTCACCGGATAATAGAGATTCAGCTCCAAAGCATCCGCGCCCGCCTCCTCCAAAAGTTTGGCATACTTGACCCAGCCGCCGCTGCTGACCCCGTTCAGACTTGCGATGACAGGGATATCAAGTGCTGACTTTAAGTTCTCAAGCTGTTTGAGATAATTGTCACTCTCGTAGTTTTCAAAGTCGTTATTGGGGAAAGAATCAAGCGCTTCGGCAAAAGAGTCTTTCCCGTGAAACAGCATATAGTCGACTTCATGCAGTTCATGATTGATCTCCTCTTCAAAAAGAGAGTGCATGACGATGGCAACAATCCCTTGATCTTCCAAGGCTCTGCATTGATCCGTATGCGAGCTTATCGGTGAGGCTGAAGCGATCAGCGGATTTTTAAGTCCCAGTCCTAAATATTCAATGCCCATCTTCATGCCTCATCCTTTTTCAATGTCAAGTTTCCGCTCTCATGCAGACCGCTGTAGCAGACCCAATTGCGTTGTGCTTTTTTTCCCGCCTCACTCAAAAACTCATCTGCACGCGCTTTGTTCATCTTCAGTACCATCTTAAAACGCGTCTCATTATACATATACTCTTTCACCGGTATCTTAGGTTCTTTGTAATCAAGAGAGAAGGGGTTCTCTTCCGTATTGACCTTGTCCGGGTTATATCGCATCAGGGGCCACAGACCGCTTTCAACCGCCAGCTTCTGCTGGTTCATCCCGTAGCGCAGGTCATAACCGTGGGCGACACAGTGGGCATACGCTATGATCAAGGAGACTCCCTCAT